>JANNEU010000154.1:0-24755 GCA_031379035.1 Hyphomicrobiaceae bacterium
GAGGCCATCGGCGGCGCACCAGCACCTTGTTGGGCCGCCGTGCCGCGCAGCTCCATATCGATACGTTCGCCATTGCGGCAGTTGCGGGCCAGACCCAGGTCGCGACGGCCACCAAGCGCCCATGCCTGCGGCAACTGCGGACCGCTCCGGTCGACATTCTGACTGCGCGCGAAGGTGCGGCGGAATTGACCGCTCAACTCGACCGCTCTGAACCGCTCATCCGGCTGGCTGCCACAGAAGATGTTCTGGTAGCCATCCTCGATCCATAGGCGGTCAGACGGTGTCGCATTCTCCATGGCGAGCTTGCTCAGCGCCAGCGCACGCACGTGATCGACGGGCACATGCTTGCCGTGCCAATGGAGGTCGGCGAGGTAGGCTTGCGCACCCGCATGGCTGTCCTGCACCAGCTTCTGCAGATAGTGCAGCCCCAGTCGCACATCGAGCGGCACACCCTGGCCGGCCAGATGCAGCTTCGACAGTTCGAACTGCGCATCCGGCTCATTGAAGAAGGTGGCACTGTGCCGGGTAAATTCAATCGCTCGCTCAAGGTCTGGCTTCAGGCCGATGTCAGGCAACCCGCGCCGCACATAACCAGCCACGGCCGTGATCGCCTTTGCAACGAACGGCGCCCGCCGCACGTCGTCCGGATCGACACCGCCGTGAATATCCGACAGTCCCTGAAACAACGTGTACGCCCGTGCGTGATCGACAAAGCCAGCAGTATCGTCACTCGAAATGCGTGCGAGATAGAACTCCGCATAAAACTTCGGCAGGCCATCATCGTTGCGCAGCACGCATTCAAGTGCCGGCAGCGCCACCTCATAGCGGCTCTGCCGGTAGGCATCGAGGCCCTTGGTCAGCATCTCTGCCGCCGGTCCGCACGGTGCATTGGTACCCGCCAGCGCTGGGGCAGGGCCAAAGCCCAGCCACAGTCCACCAGCGACCGCCAGAGCAACGGCCGAAACCGTGGCTCTTGCCGTCGTCCAACGACGCTTAGATGTCAGCGTAGCAAACAATTTCAGCCTTTCCGCCAGCATGAGTCACCGCGCCTTTAACAGCGGGTCCCACCTGGTCTGCATATTTACGAAGTGCACCGCTTTGATAGCTATTGTGTGGCGGTTTCCAGGATTTTCTGCGCTTTTCAAGCTCCGCCTTCGACAGCTCGACATCGAGTGTCCCTTTGGTCGCGTCGATCACGATAATGTCGCCGTCTTTCAGCAGTCCGATCGGTCCGCCGAGCGCGGCTTCCGGGCCCACATGACCGATGCAGAACCCGCGTGTTCCGCCCGAGAACCGACCATCCGTGATCAGCGCCACTTTTTCGCCCAGTCCGCGCCCATAAAGCGCCGCAGTGGTTGACAGCATCTCGCGCATGCCGGGACCGCCCTTCGGCCCCTCGTAGCGGATGACGATCACCGAGCCTTCTTTGATCTTGCCCGACTCCACCGACGCGAAAGCATCTTCTTCGCAATCAAAACACTGCGCCGGACCTTTGAAGACCAGCGTCTTCATGCCAGCCACCTTCACGATGGCCCCATCGGGTGCCAGGTTGCCGCGCAGGCCCACCACACCACCGGTCGGCGTGATCGCCTTGGAGACCGGATAGACGACCTTCTGGTTCTTGTTGAACTTTACGTTCTCAAGGTTCTGGCCGATGGTCTTACCCGTCACCGTCATGCAGTCTTCGTGCAGCAAGCCACCTTCCATCAGCGCCTTCATGATCTGCTGAATGCCGCCGATGTCGTGCACGTCTTTGGCCACGTACTGACCGCCCGGCTTGAGGTCGGCGATGTACGGCGTCTTCTTGAAGATCTCGGCCACGTCGAACAGATCGAAATCGATCCCGCACTCATGTGCCATCGCCGGCAGATGCAGCGCCGCGTTCGTCGAGCCACCTGTCGCTGCCACCGCCACCGCCGCGTTCTCAAACGCCTTGCGCGTCGCAATGTGCCGCGGACGAATGCCATCAGCCAGCAATCGCATCACCGCTTCGCCGCTCATCTGAGCGTATCGGTCGCGCGTCAGATCGGGTGCCGGTGCGCTAGCCGACGACGGCAGCGCAAGACCCATCGCCTCCGACACCATCGCCATCGTATTCGCCGTAAACTGACCGCCACACGCACCCGCGCTCGGGCAGGCAGCCGCTTCCAGCTCTTTCAATTCTGCATCGGTCATCTTGCCGACCGAGTGCATGCCGACGCCTTCGAACACGTCGACCACAGTCACGTCGCGGCCCTTGTAACGGCCCGGCAGGATCGACCCGCCATACATGAATACCGACGGCACATTCAACCGCAGCATCGCCATCATCACACCCGGCAGCGACTTATCGCAGCCTGCCAGCCCCACCATCGCGTCGTAGCAATGGCCGCGCATCGTGAGTTCGATCGAGTCGGCAATCACCTCGCGGCTGACCAGCGACGACTTCATGCCCTGGTGGCCCATGGCAATGCCGTCGGTCACTGTGATGGTGCAGAATTCGCGCGGCGAACCACCAGCGAGATTAACGCCTTTCTTGGCCGACTGCGCCTGCCGCATCAGCGTAATGTTGCACGGCGCTGCTTCGTTCCATGCCGACACCACACCCACCAGCGGCCGGTGGATCTGCTCTTCCGTCATGCCCATCGCGTAGTAATAAGAGCGATGCGGCGCGCGCGCGGGACCCTCGGTCACATGGCGGCTCGGTAGCTTCGACTTGTCGAACTTGAATGTCTTAGAGGTGTCGTCAGCTTTCGCTGCGGTTTTTTTCGTCGGCGCGCCCTTGGCGGCGGATGTGGTGATCTTGGTGTTCAGTGGCGGCTTCTTGGCCATGGCTGTGCGCTCGTCTTTCGGGATCAGAAGTTGAGGGATGACATCGAAGGTGAATGTTGCTCTCAGGCCGCAGTCTGGCGCGACCGAAACCCGATCAACGCACACCCGCAGCAGAAAAGTCGCACTACCGAGGCCCTGTTGCCAATCCCCTCAATACGATCGCCGATAACCCGCATTCTGCTTAGGCCCAGCACAGACGGGTGCTGACCCCTTTCAAACGCGTTGCAGCAGCTATTGAGAGGCGTTTGTGGCTCAACCGAGGCATCGGTGCCCAACTTCGTTGCAGCCATGCAACAGTTTCACAGCAATCAGATTGGCGGCTCCGAGGATGCGAAACCGCACCCACAGAACCGCCCGATGCCGTTGCCGACGCGCCTCAGTCGACAATCGCCTGATACACCATCTGGCGGAACATCAGCCGGTGGGTGAGCCGCAGCGCGCCGGCCGACTGCACCATCATGACGGCCACCAGCTGCTCCTTGGGATCGACCCAGAAGTAGGTGCCGGCATACCCGCCCCAATTGTAGTCGCCGGCCGTGCCAGGGAACGGGGCGAAGCCATCCCCCTGGCGCACCGCAAACCCGAGCCCAAACGCATACGTCTGCGCCCCCAAGACACCACCACCCGGCGTCGCCGCCAGCGGGATCTTGCTCGTCAGATGATCCGAAGTCATCAGGCGCACCGTCGTACGGCTGAGAATGCGCTGCCCATCCAGCACGCCACCGTTGGCCAGCATCTGCGCAAACCGCAGATAGTCACCGGCCGTTGTCATCGTGCCCGCGCCGCCCGAGTCGTTGCCCGGCTGCTTGGTCACATCAATCAATTTGATCGGCGTGCCCGCCAGCGCGTCCTTCTCGAAGGGCTCGGCAACGCGCGGCAGCTTCCCCGCCGGCACCCAGAACGCCGTGTCCGTCATCTTGAGCGGCTTGAACACGCGGTCACCCAGATAGTCACCCAACCGTTTCCCGGATGCCGCCTCAACAACACGTCCCAGCACATCAGTCGCCAGGCTATACTCCCACGTCGTGCCCGGCTGATGCAGCAACGGCACCTTCGCCAACCGCTCGGTAAACTCCGTTGCCGTCAGGTCGCGCGTGTCAAAATCGATGACACCCGGCTTGAACAGGCCCGCTTTTGTCAGACCATCTTTGACAGCCGCATTGGCCGTCAACTCACCGTATGGCAGCCCTGCCGTGTGCCGCAATAAATCCTGCACCGTCATCGGCCGGTCGGCTGCCACGTCACCCGTCGCCGTCGCGACCTTCGCGTCCTTGAAGGCCGGCAACCATTTCGAAACCGGATCATTGAGTTGCAGGATACCGTCTTCCACCAAGGTCATAGCGGCGACCGAGGCCATCGGCTTGGTCATCGAATAGGCACGGAAGATCGTATCAAGCCGCATCGCATCGGCGGTTTTGGGATCGCGCTTTCCGAGTGCATTTGAATAAACAAGCCGCCCCTTGCGCGCGACCATCATCACAATGCCGGGCAGCTTTTTGTCAGCAATCTCTTTCTCAAATGCTTTGGTGAGCTTGCTCAGCCGCACCGTCGACACGCCAACCGTTTCGGCAGGCGCGCGCAACAATGGCGACGCTTGGCTCGTGGCCGCTGTCGCCCGCTGCGCGACAGCCGTTGTTAACGGCACTGCCGCAAAGCCAAGCGACAGAGCAAGAATTGTCGCGGTCAGATCGCGAGCTCGAAAACATGTGCGCATGGGCATCCTCCTGGGGCGACGCCTGTTCGGATCGGCGTCATCCCGAATGAACCACCCGCATTTGCTCGCTGCCAAGCGCCGCAAATGGTGAATGGGGTCAATACGACCGCACACCAGCCCTGCGTTTTTCGCCGGATCGCTTCGCTTACGGGGCCAGCCTTAAGGAGCCAGCCTTACGGGGCCAGCCTTACGGGGCCAGCCTTAAGGGGCCAGACACCCGCGGATCGACTTGGCCATCCCGCGCAGCAGTGCCTCGTAGAGGTCCGGTCCCGGTTGCAGGGTTGCCCCTT
The DNA here is from genome assembly GCA_031379035.1 of Hyphomicrobiaceae bacterium. Taxonomy (GTDB): domain Bacteria; phylum Pseudomonadota; class Alphaproteobacteria; order Rhizobiales; family Hyphomicrobiaceae; genus JABFRJ01. The sequence continues at coordinate 4,816 of JANNEU010000154.1, forward strand.
CCGGATCAAGCACCGCCGTTCGCGCCGCCGACCCCTCGATCACCGCCATCACGACTTTAGCTTCGAAGTTCGGCTCCGAGAACACACACGCAGCCCCGCTGCTCGCCACCTTGGCCCTCAGCGCCGACAGCCGCTTGCCGCTCGCCGGCACATCCGGATCAGTCGTAATGGAGCCCGCCACCGTCAGCCCAAAACGCTTTTCGAAATACTGCGTTGCGTCGTGGAAGATGATGAACGGCTTAGCTGCAACCGGCGCAAGCTCAGTGGCAATCTCCTTGGCCAGCAGATCCAGCCGCGCTTTGGCAGCGCTGGCATTCGCGCGATAAGCCGCCGCATGCTCGGGTGCCTTAATGGCCAGCGCCGTCGCAATCGCATCCAACATCGCCGCCCCATTGGCCGGATCGAGCCAGATGTGGCCATCAATCCCGCCGCGCGAACCCTCGTCGCTATGCTTGTGCTTGTCGTGACCGTGGCCCTTGTGACCACCCGTTTCAAAGGGCCCACCGGCGCGCCGCGCCAGCGTCACCAGGCTCGGCGCAGTCGCCAACGTCACCAGGGTCGCCGTTTTCGGCAATTGGCCGGCAATTTTGGCTGTAAACGGCTCCACGGTCTCGGAGACACGGAACACCACGTCGGCGCGCGCCAGCTTGCTTACATCCGACGGTTTGATCGCGAACGTATGCGGCGAGGACGTTCCCCCGACCAGCAACTCTGGCACGCCGGTCCCGGCCATCACCTGCGCCACCAGCGCATGCACAGGCTTGATCGTGGCAACGACGGAAAGCTCCGCCGCCGCCGCCGGCAGCACATCCAAAGCGAGCGTCATCACCGCCAGCACCTTGCACCAGCGGGGCATCATTGCTTGCCAGTATCCCATGCCCGCAGTCCTTTAGTGGCCCCGGACCCAGGCCCGCGGAAGCGACATGTTATAACCCACAGAGCAAGCGCGCCGTAAGCGACATTCCGCCTCGCACCTCCTTCTCCGGCACATGGCGTCCTTGCTTCGCCACAGTCTCGGGCGTAATCAGCAACCGATGCTGACGGCCCGTGAGTGTTACGAGTGACTGTTACGAGTGACTGTTACGAGCTGTAATATGGCCTTTGGAGGCACAGACATGGTGCATAGCACGCGCAGGATCGCCCAGCAGATCGCTGGCACAGCCCTCCTGCTGTTCGCCACGGTGGTCCCAAAGAACGCGGCTGTGGCGCACCCCCACGTCTCGGTCGTCAACGCCGCCACGATCAACATCGAGAAGGGCACCATCCAAAGCATCACGCACGTCTGGACGTTCGACGAATTCTATTCAGCCATGGCTGTCGATGGCCTGCCCAAGAACGCCGCCGGCGGTTATGGTCGCCCCGAGCTGGCGGAACTGGCCAAAGTCAACATCGACGGCCTCAAAGAGTTCGCCTACTTCACCTTCGTCACGCTTGCCGGCGCTGAAATCAAAATCGGTGATCCCACCCCGGACAGCTATTGGCTTGAGCACAAGGACGGCGTGTTGTCATTGCACTTCACAGTTCCGCTCGCCAAGCCGGTCCTCAGCGACGCCAAAGGCTTCGTCGTGACGGTCACCGACCCGAGCTATTTCATCGCTTTCGACCTGGCCGCCAAAGACCCGGCCAAGCTCAACGACGGTGCCCCGAAATCCTGCAAAGTCGATGTCGGCGTCCCGAAGCCCGAAACCGCCGATCAGAAAAAACTCAGCGGCGTTTTCGCCGAACAACTGGGCGGTGCCAGCCTCGGCGTCGGCGTCACCAAATCGATCATGGTCAACTGCGCGCCCTAACCCGCGTTTCGCGCCACCCCTCCAGCCCGCAACAAATCTTTACGAAGTCTTAAGAATCCGAGGGCGTCAGGCCACGGACTATGGGAGGCTGCCGCGTTGCGGTTGCAAGACCGTGCGCTGAGTTCCCGCCCGCGGTTGTTGGTCCCATGTTTTTATTTCTATGCGTACTGCGTCGGTTCGCGCTGGGGTGTGCGGTATTGGCCGCCGTCCTCGCGTCGGGCCTCTTCGCGCCGTGGCCGAGCTATGCTGCCCGCGAACTGACCCTCGAACGCGCCCCCTCCGGTGCGCGGCTGGAAATTCTTGTGTTCGAGTCCGAAGCCTGCACCTACTGCGAAATCTTTCGGCGGGACGTGGCCCCGCGCTACCGGTTCGCGCCACTGGCCGCCCAGGCACCGCTCCGCTTTATCGACGTCACCAAAGTCGACGTTGATCGCATGGGGCTCACCTCGCGGCTCGATATTCTACCGACCACGGTTCTGCTGAAAGATGGTCGCGAAGTGGAGCGCATCAGTGGGCTGACAGCCGCGGAAACCTACTACCGGCTGCTCCATTACATGATCAACAAGAACGAATAGCAGCACTGATAGGCTCAAAGATGAGCGAAATCAGTCGAAAAACGCTGTCCGGAACCTTGCTTTAGCCCCAATCTGGCGTAGCCTGATCAAGGTTTGCCCCTAACACCGGCGAACCCAACCCAAGGAGCCTGCACAATGAATATCGATCACCACGCCGCTCTGAAGAAATACGCTCCAGCGGCCGACGAGAAGCATGCCGCCGCCATCATCAAGCATCTCGGCATCGCCATGAAAGGCACCGACAGCCAACTCGTGGCGTGCTCCAGCAAGGATGAGTTGGCGACAGTTCGCGACAGCTGGCTCAAGAAGAAGCTGGCGTTGACACAGGCCGATGCTGATCTCGATAAGGCTGTGCACGCAATCTGCGAACAGATGAAGGCCGACAAAGATAAGTCGCGCGTCGTCTTTTATTATCTGCTCGCCGCCCACTTCGGCAAACTCGGCGCGCTTTGATCAGGCCAGTGCAATGATGTTGGGTCGCGCGATGGCTTGACCCAACTCTTGCAACTTAAGTCGCCATCGCCGGCGCGCGGCTGGTGCCACTTTTGCTGCGCCGGATCAGTTCCAGTGCGATGACGACGTTGAGCAGGTTCCAGGCGATCCCATTGAGGAACGCCACGTGATAGCCGCCGCTCAAATCATAGATGATCCCTGACAGCCACCCGCCCACCGCCATGCCGGCCACCGTCGACATCAGCACCGCGCTGACCCTCGTGCCCGCTTCGGACGCCGGATAGACTTCCCGCACAATAATCGCATAGCTCGGCACAATGCCGCCCTGTGACAGTCCGAACAGCGCCGAGATGATGTACAGCGCCGTCAAGCCATCAAACGGCAGGAATAATGTCAGCATCAGCGCTTGCAGCGACGAACCGATCGCCAACGCATACAGCCCACCCATCCGGTCCGACATGTAGCCCGAAATCAGCCGGCTGATGACGCCGCCAATGAACATCAGCGACAGCATCTGCGCGCCAGCTTTGAGCCCGTAGCCTAGATCCCCACAGTAGGCGATAATGTGCACCTGCGGCATCGACATGCCGACGCAGCACGCAATACCGGCCAGCATCAGCAGTGCCTGCAACGAGCCTGGATTGAAGCCGAGTGGCCGATGCGCTGCGCCCGTGCTGCCGTCAAGCGACGCCAGGACAGGCGGCGCTTGCGGCGGCGGCGGGCGGCGCATCAGCAAAATCAGCGGCAGGATCGTCACCACGCAGATCGCGCCGATACCGACATACGTCTGCCGCCAGCCGTAAGTCTCGATGACGCCTGTCAGAATAGGCGGCCAAACCGCCCCAGCGATATAATTGCCGCTCGCCACAAGCGCCACCGCAATGCCGCGCCGCCGCGTGAACCACAGCGAAATATCCGCCACCAGTGGGCCGAACGTCGATGAGCCGCCAAGCCCGCCGATCAGCAGGCCCTGCACCAGCACGAACTGCCACATGGTCTGCACGTAGCTGCCGGCAACATAGCCAACCCCCAGCATGATGGCACCGAACGTCAGCGGTGTCGTAATCCCGTATTTGTCAGCCAGCCGGCCCATGATGATGCCGCCACCCGCCAACCCGAGCATGGTGAGCGTATAGGGCAGCGATGCCGTGCCACGGCTGACACCGAACTCCGCCTGCACGGCTGGCAGCGCCACCGCGACCGACCACATGGCCACGCCGCCGATCGTGCCGATCAGCACCGCCGCGATCAAGCGCACCCACGCATAGGCTGTCTCCTGCCCAGGTTCGTTCCTGGCGGCTGCTGTCGGCGTGCTCATGCGTGGCGGTCTCCTCGCCTCGCGCATAGCAGGCGGCATGCACTGCCGCACAGGCATTTCGGGACCGTGCGGCGTCTTTTCATGGCGCCAAATGCCGTTCGTGCATGGCGGCTGAGCAACCCGTGCATGGCTCGAACGACCCGCGCGCTATCACGCGTAATTTTATTGCGCGCGGTGCGGTGGCAGTGCGAGATTGATGTGACAAGACGCGGTCACGCATCAGCTTTGCATCGGCCTGCTCAAAAAGTGCGCTGCGCGGCCAGCGGTGCTGCCTTGTGCGCCGGAATTGCTGCCGTGAACGAACTCTGTCAGCATCTCTGTCCTATCTATGAGCTTAAGTAGGGCGCCGCAAAACCTGCGCCTCATAACGAACGGTGAGGACTCCCATGGCCAAATCGGCACCCAGCCTCAGCGATAAGTTCGACCTCGATATCACCCACCAGCTGCTCACCGGCACGCAGGCCGTCGTTCGCTTGGCGCTGATGCAGCGCGCGCGTGATGTCAAAGCCGGGCTCAACACCGCCGGTTACATTACCGGCTATCGCGGCTCGCCCATTGCCGGGCTCGAAAGCGCGTTCCAGCGCGCGCAGAAGATGTGCGAGCAAAACCACATCAAGTTCCAGTCCGGCCTGAACGAAGACATCGCCGCCACCGCGCTCTGGGGCTCCCAGCAGGCCGAACTGCGCAACGAAGGCAAATACGACGGCGTATTCGGCATCTGGTATGGCAAGGGCCCCGGCGTTGATCGCACCGGCGATGTTTTCCGCCACGCCAACCACGCCGGCACATCCAAGTACGGCGGCGTTGTTGCGCTCCTCGGCGACGATCACACCTGCGAAAGCTCGACCTCGGCCCACCAGTCCGAATTCGCCATGGTCGACTACATGATCCCCGTGTTGAACCCGGCTGGCGTGCAGGAAATCCTCGATTATGGCTTGCACGGCTTTGCCATGTCGCGCTTCGCCGGCGTGTGGGTCTCGCTCAAGTGCGTGAAAGACAACATCGAATCGACCTCGGTCGTTGATGGCCGTTTGGATCGCGTGACTGTTGTCATTCCCGAAGACTTCGTGATGCCCCCTGGCGGCATCAACATTCGCCGCGAAGATCAGGCCGCCGACAAGGAAGCGCGCCTACACGACTACAAACGCGACGCTGTTCTCGCTTATGCGCGTGCCAACAAGCTCGACAAGATGATCTGTTCGGGCGGTGCCAATGCAAAGATCGGCATCATCACCACCGGCAAAAGCTATCTCGATGTGCGGCAGGCCATGGACAGCCTCGGCATTGACGAAGTCGAGGCCAACAAGCTCGGCCTGCGGCTCTACAAAGTCGCCATGCCATATCCCATGGAAACGCAGGGCCTCGAAAAGTTTGCCGAAGGTCTCGACCTGATCATTGTCGTAGAAGAAAAACGTTCGCTGCTCGAAGTGCAGGTCAAGGAAGAACTTTACAATACGAAGTTTCGCGCCGTCGTCATCGGCAAGAAAGACGAACACAACAACTGGCTGTTCCCTGCCAAAGGCGCGCTTGATCCCAACGAAATCGCCATCGCCATCGGCGAGCGGCTGATCCGCGGCGGCACCGGCGAAACGCTCAAAGCGAAAGTGTCGTTGCTCAAGGGCCTCAAAGGCAACAAACCAGATCTCCCGGAAGCCGCCACGCGCCTCCCCTATTTCTGCCCCGGCTGCCCCCACAACACTTCAACTGTCGTGCCGGAGGGATCAATCGCCTTCGCCGGCATCGGCTGCCACTACATGGCCAAGTGGATGGATCGCTCCACGGAAAGCTTCACGCAGATGGGCGGGGAGGGTGCCAACTGGATCGGCGAATCCCCATTCTCAAAGCGTAAGCACGTTTTCCAGAACCTCGGCGACGGCACTTATATCCACTCCGGCTCGCTGGCGATCCGCGCTGCCCACGCTGCAAAAATCAACATCACCTACAAGATCCTCTACAATGACGCGGTCGCAATGACCGGCGGGCAGCAGCTCGACGGCCAGATCAGCGTGCCGATGATCGTCAATCAGGTGCGCGGAGAGGGCGTCGCCAAAGTCGTGATCGTTACCGACGAACCTTATAAATATCCGGCCAACTCCGGCATCCCTGCGGACGTCGAAATCTTTGATCGCAGCAAGCTGCAGACGGTGCAGAAGTCGCTCTCGGAAATCGAGGGCGTGACGGTCCTCGTCTATGACCAGACCTGCGCTGCCGAGAAGCGCCGCCGCCGTAAGCGCGGCCTCTTCCCCGATCCCGACAAGCGCGCTTTCATCAATCCCGCCGTCTGCGAAGGCTGCGGCGATTGTTCCAAGAAGTCCAATTGCGTCGCCGTCTCGCCGCTTGAAACAGTGCTCGGCACCAAGCGGATGATTGATCAGTCCGCTTGCAATAAAGACTTCTCCTGCGTCAACGGCTTCTGCCCGAGCTTCGTGACAGTGCACGGCGCGAAAATCGCATCGGCGAAGACCAAAAAAACCGGTGCTGATGAAGAGGCGCTCACCAAGGTGCTGGCGTCACTGCCAACACCCAAGCAGCCATCTCTCACACATACGCCCTACGCCATGATCGTCACCGGCGTCGGCGGCACCGGCGTCGTCACCATCTCAGCAGTGCTCGGCCAGGCAGCGCACATCGAGAACAAAGGCTTCGGCTCTATCGACATGGCCGGCCTCGCGCAGAAGGGTGGTGCAGTTGCCTGCCACATGCGCTTTGCGCCCAGCCCGGATGATATCCACGCCATCCGCACGGGTGTTGCCGGCGCCGATCTCATCCTCGGCTGCGATCTCGTCGTAACCGCATCAAACAAGGTGCTTGAAACGATCGAGCCAGACCGCACGGCTGTCGTCTACTCGACGCATGAGATGAACGTCGCCCACTTTACCTTGAACCCAAACTTCAAGCTCCCAGGCGGCGCGCTGGCACGGTCAATCGAGGATCGCGTCCGCAAAGGCCCGCTGCACAGCGTGAACGCGCAGCGCTACGCCGAGAAACTGTTCGGTGACAGCATCGCCTCGAACATGTTCATGCTCGGCTATGCGTCCCAGCTCGGCTTTGTGCCGGTGGGAACCGCTGCCATTGAGGAAGCAATCGTTCTCAACGGTGCGGCGGTCGAAATGAACCGCAACGCTTTCCGCGTTGGCCGTCTCGCCGCGCACGATGCCAAAGCCGTTGAAGCGTTGATGCCGGTCGAAACCAAGGCCCTCGCGAAAACCGAGACACTCGAAGAAGTCATCGCACATCGCGTCGGCCTGCTGACCGATTACCAGGATGCGGCTTACGCCGCTCGCTATGAGGCGACGGTTCGCCGCTTGGCAGGCGTCGAACGGGACAAAGCCGGCGGCCGCGCGGGCTTAGCGATGGCCGCAGCCAAGGGGCTCTACAAGCTGATGGCCTATAAGGACGAGTACGAGGTTGGCAGGTTGTATTCTGCACCAGCCTTCAAAGAAGCGTTGGCCGGGCAGTTTTCGTCCCATGACCGGCTGGAGTTCCATCTGGCACCGCCGTTGATCGCCCGCCGCGACAAGGCGACCGGCGAACCGCGCAAGATGAAGTTCGGGGCCTGGATGCTGCCGGTGTTCGGCTGGCTGGCCAAAGGCAAGCGGTTCCGGGGCACTTCGCTGGATGTGTTCGGCTATAGCGCCGAGCGCAAGCTCGAACGGCAGATGATCGGCGACTACGAAGCCTTGCTGACGGAAGTCGGCCAGAAGCTGACGCCGGCCAACCACGGGCTGGCCGTGCAGCTTGCAGCAAACGCTATGGATATCAAAGGCTTCGGTCACGTAAAGCTGAAAGCCTATGACCAGGCGAAGGCGCGGGAGAAGCAACTGCTGGCACAGCTGCGCAGTCCATCGCCGGTGTTGCGTGCGGCGGAATAAGGCTGGCGTCCGGCATTCGAGTGATCGCTGTGCGCCCTGATCCCCGTCTATCGTCTAACTGACGGGTGCCGCCGCGTATGTCAGTCTCGGAACTGTGTCTTGAGGTTGCCGGGTTTTGCGGCTACCTCAGTCGGCGTGCGTGACGGGTAAGTCTGCCATGCGAAAAACAAGAACCACGGTGCAATAAGCCGGGTCGGATCTGGCGGCGCGGTGCGCCGGCAAGGGGAGAGACGTTTTTGATGGGCGACACCGCTCAGACCGCTGCTGCGCGTCTCGACACGGTGCCGAAGCTCTTGTTGCGCAACGCAGCAGAGTTCGGCCGACGGCCAGCTATGCGCCACAAGGATCTCGGCATCTGGCAAAGCTGGACCTGGGCCGAAGTGCGCAATCAGGTGCGCGATCTGGCGCTCGGCCTGCGGAAGCTCGGCTTCGAGCGCGGCGATGCGGTGGCGATCGTCGGGTCCAACCGGCCGCGGCTCTACTGGACATTTGCGGCGGTGCAGAGCCTGGGCGGCATTCCGGTGCCGGTCTATCAAGACTCGGTGGCCGATGAGATGGTCTACGTGCTCGACCATGCTGAGGTGCGCTACGCCATCGTCGAAGACCAGGAACAGGTCGACAAAGTCCAGTCCATTGCCGCGCAACTGCCGCGCTTGCAGCACATCATCTACGATCTGGAAAAAGGACTGAAGGACTACGATCATACGCGGCTTCACAGCTACACCAGCGTGCAAGACCACGGCCGTGCCGAGCTCAAAAACAATACCGGTGGTGAGGCGTGGTGGCTCAGTGAAATCGCCCAAGGGCAAGGTGCCGACGTATCCGTGATGCTCTACACGTCAGGCACCACGGGACGGCCGAAAGGTGTGATGCTGACGCACGACAACGTCGTGAAGTCTGGCAGCAATGCCAATGTGTTCGACAAGTTTACAGCAGCCGACACGATGATCGCCTATCTGCCGATGGCATGGGCGGGTGATCACATCTTCACGTATGCGCAAGCTTACGCGGGCGGACTGTGCGTGGCCTGCCCTGAGAGCGCGACGACGGCGGTAGAAGACCGCCGCGAAATCGGGCCGACATACTTCTTTGCCCCGCCGCGCGTGTTCGAGACGATGCTCACGGAAATGACCGTGCGCATGGAGGACGCCGGTCCGACCAAGCGCAAGATGTATACGTATTTCATGGGTGTGGCGCAGCGCGCCGGCGGTGCAATTCTAGACGGCAAGCAAGTCAGCGCCAAAGACCGGATGCTCTACTGGCTCGGCGACAAGCTGGTCTACGCGCCGCTGCGCAACCGCATGGGGTTCACGAACCTGCGGCTCGGCTACACGGCGGGTGAAGCCGTCGGACCGGAGTTGTTCCGGTTTTACAGATCAATCGGGCTTAATCTGAAACAACTCTACGGTCAGACCGAAGCCAGCGTCTTCATCACCTTGCAGCCGGATGGCGAAGTGTTTCCTGAGACGGTCGGCAAGCCAGGACCTGAGTGCGAGATCAAAATCGATGAGAGCGGCGAAGTGCTGTTCAAGAGCCCCGGCGTGTTCCTCAAGTACTTCAAGAATGACGAGGCAACCGCAGCAACCAAGACGGCTGATGGCTGGGTCAAGACCGGTGACGCCGGCTTTATCGATGGTCGCGGCCACCTGTGCATCATCGATCGCGCCAAGGATGTCGGCAAACTGAAGAACGGCGCGCTGTTTTCGCCGAAGTATCTTGAGAACCGCATCAAGTTCTTCCCCGAGATCAAGGAAGCCGTTGCCTTCGGCGGTGGCCACGACTTCGTGACGATGTTCCTCAACATCGATCTGACGAGCGTGGGCAATTGGGCCGAACGTAACAACATCTCCTACGCCAGCTATCAGGAACTGGCGGGTCATCCCCAAGTGCTGGAGATGATCAAGAAGCGGGTCGACGAACTCAACGCCGCACTGGCGCGGGAACCACAAGTGGCCGCCTGCCAGGTGAAACGCTTCATTGTCCTGTCCAAGGAACTTGAGGCCGACGACGGCGAGCTGACACGGACGCAAAAAGTGCGGCGCTCGTTCATCGCAGATCGCTACGGCACACTGATCACGGCGCTCTATGACGGTTCCAAGGAAGCGCGCATATCGGTCGAAGTGGTGTTCGAAGATGGCCGCAAGGGCAAGATCGAAGGGCACATGCAGGTCATCGACATGCAGACGCATCCTGCTGCCGTGATGCCAGTGAAGGAAGCCGCCGAATGAACGCACACGCGAACATTGGTGCTGCATCGGCCGTTGCAGCTGCGCCGTCGCGGCGGATCGGCGAGGTTTTGCTGACGGTCGAGAACGTGGTGATGCGCTTCGGTGGTGTGACCGCGATCAAGGGCGTGTCGTTTGATGTCCGCAAGGGAGAAGTGCGCGCGATCATCGGCCCGAACGGTGCCGGCAAGACATCGATGTTGAATGTGATCAACGGTTTCTATCACCCGCAGGAAGGCACCATCACCTTCAAAGGGCAGAAGCGGTCGGCCATGCGCCCGCACGTGGCGGCGACGCAGGGGATTGCACGGACATTCCAGAACGTCGCGTTGTTCAAGGGGATGTCGACGCTCGACAACATCATGACCGGACGCACGTTGAAGATGAAGCGCGGAATTCTTGCGCAGGCAGTGCGGTTTGGTCCGGCGCTGCGCGAAGAAGTGGAGCATCGCGAGGTCGTCGAACGCATCATCGATTTTCTCGAGATCGCGCACATTCGCAAAACACCAGTCGGCAAACTGCCCTATGGCCTGCAGAAGCGCGTGGAACTCGGGCGTGCGCTGGCGACGGAACCGGAGTTGCTGCTGCTGGACGAGCCAATGGCGGGCATGAATCTCGAAGAAAAGCAGGACATGTGCCGCTTCATTCTGACGGTCAACGATACGTTCAACACCACCATCGCGTTGATTGAGCATGACATGGGCGTGGTGATGGATCTGTCGGACCGCGTCGTGGTTCTCGACTACGGCCCGTAGATCGCCGACGGCACGCCGGAAGAAGTGCAGAAAAACCCGAAGGTGATCGCCGCTTATCTCGGCGTCGCGCACGAATGAAGTGAGCGGTTCGGACTGAGGGGTTAGGTTCTAGGGAGAACCGGCTCCGCGCCATTCCCTCGAACCTAACCCCTAACCCCTAGAACCTCATCCTCATGGCATCCCTTGGTTCATTTCTGGAAGTTCTGATCGGTGGCCTGTTGTCGGGCGTGCTGTACAGTCTTGTCGCGCTAGGGTTCGTGCTGATTTACAAGGCATCCGGCGTGTTTAACTTCGCGCAGGGCGCGATGGTGCTGGTGGCGGGCTTGGCGTTGGTGCGGCCACTGGACTGGCTGATCGGGCGCGGCTCGCCGAACTGGGCGGCGATTGTGTTGGCGCTGCTGTTTGCGGGCGCGGTCATGGCGCTGTGCGCGTTTGTAATTGAACGCTACATCATCGGGCCGCTGCTGAACCAGGACGGCCTGACGCTCTTCATGTCGACGATTGGCGCGGGCTTCATCCTCGAAGGCCTTGGACAGATGGTGTTCGGCTCGGACGTGTATCCGCTGAAACTCTATCCGACAGATGCCTGGTTCCTGTTCGACGAGATTTTTCCCGGGGGAGTTCTCGTCAACAAGCTGGATGTGTGGGGTGGGCTCATTGCCGGCATTCTCGTCGGCGGGTTGGCGACCTTCTTTCAATATACAAAGACCGGGCGAGCGCTGCGGGCCGTGGCCGACGATCATGCTGCGGCGCAGTCGGTCGGCATTCCAATCTCGTGGATCTGGTTCGTCGTGTGGCTGGTGGCTGGGCTTGTCGCGCTGGTGGCAGCGACCGTCTGGGGCACCAAGCTAGGCGTGCAGTTCTCGATTGTATTCCTCGCGCTGAAGGCGCTGCCCGTTCTCATCATCGGTGGCTTTACTTCGGTGCCGGGTGCCATCGTTGGCGGTTTGATGGTCGGCGCGGGCGAGAAGCTCGCCGAGGTCTACCTCGGCCCCTTCGTCGGCGGCGGCATCGAATACTGGTTCGCTTACGTGGTGGCGCTGGCGGTGCTGATGGTCAGGCCGCAAGGGCTGTTCGGAGAGCGGATTATTGAGCGGATCTAGTTGGTAGTGGGTAGTTGGTAGTTGGTAGTTGTTTGAGTCGAGGGGATGCAATGGCGGCGTTCACGGAACTTAAAGTCTGGCAGTTGAGCATGAGCCTTGCCGAAAGCACCTATGCATTGACCGCTGGCTTTCCTCGAGAGGAGCTGTATGGGCTCACTAGTCAAATGCGACGCGCCTCGGTCTCGATACCATCCAACATCGCCGAAGGTTATGGTCGGGAGCAGCGTGGCTACATCATCAATTTCCTTCGGATAGCACTTGGCTCCTGCCGCGAACTTGAGACGCAACTGAAACTGGCTGTCCGTCTCAAAATCTGCAACGAGGAAAATGATTCGACTGCACGCGCCCAATGCGACGAAATCGGCAAGATGTTGCGAGGCCTCATTCGCTCTGTCGAAGCCGATACGGATGCCGGCCGTGTCTGAAGCAGCCGCGTCTGAGACGCATAACTACCAACGACCAACTACCAACTACTAACCCCGGAATCCAATGCTTTACCGCGAAACAGGCCAGTTCAAAACGACGTACCGGCTGGACATGCAAATGTTCGCGATCCGGCAGGACCGGATTGCGTACTATGCGCTGCTGGCGTTTGCCTTCATTGGCGTCCCGCTGCTGGCCTATTTCCAGGTCGGGCTGTTTGGGCGCGACTATTTCTTCAAGGCGATCCTGATCCCGTTTCTGATCCTGTCGCTGGCAGCGATTGGGCTGAATATCCTCACCGGCTACTGCGGGCAGATCTCGCTTGGTGGTGGCGCATTCATGGCGATCGGCGCCTACTTCGGTTTTAAATTTGCCACCGGCTTCGGACCGTTGATGGCGTTGCCGATGGTGGTGTCGATCCTGATGGGTGGGCTGTCGGCAGCGTTGATTGGGATTTTGTTCGGTATTCCATCGCTGAGGATCAAGGGCCTGTATCTCGCCGTGGCGACGCTGGCCGCGCAGTTCTTCTTTGACTGGCTCTTCATCCGCGTGAAGTGGTTCACCAACTATGAGCCATCCGGCTCAGTCTCGGCACCAGAGTTGAACTTTTTTGGCTGGATCGTGAAGTCGCCGATTGAGCGCTATCTGCTGGCGTTATCGTTCGTGACGGTGTTTGCCCTGCTGGCCAAGAACCTGGTGCGCGGCAATCTCGGCCGTCAGTGGATGGCCATTCGCGATATGGATATTGCGGCTGAAATCATGGGCATCCGGCCGCTGTACGCGAAGCTCTCGGCGTTCGCCGTGTCGTCGTTCTTCTGCGGTGTGGCGGGCGCGCTGTGGGCGTTCGTGCATCTCGGCAGCTGGGAGCCGCTGGCGTTCAACATCGACCGTTCGAACCAGCTGCTGTTCATGATCATCATCGGCGGGCTGGGCTCGATCCTGGGCTCGTTCCTGGGTGCAGCCTTCATTCTGCTGCTGCCGATCTTCCTCAATCAGGTGCCCGCAGCAATCGGTCTGACGATGTCGGTTGAGACGATCACGCATCTCGAGTTCATCATCTTCGGGTCGTTGATCTGTTACTTGCTGATCAAGGAACCGCATGGGTTCGCCAAGCTTTGGTCGTTGGGCAAGGAAAAGCTCAGGCTCTGGCCCTTCCCCTATTGAGTTTCACGAATATGCCGCGCGCAGTGTGGAGTGGTTCGCGGCATCTCTGGACACGAGGCTCGCAAAGAATTCCCGGATCAACCGGGCGCATATCAACGCACTGGAGGACTTCCATGAAACGCATCTGGCTTGGCGCAGCGCTCGCGATGACGAGCGTCGCCGCGATCACAGCAACGACATCGGCCCAACAGCCGAACGAACAATTCATTCCGGCGCTGGTTTACCGCACCGGTGCCTACGCGCCGAACGGTATCCCGTGGGCGAACGGCACGGCAGACTATTACTCGATGCTGAATGCACGCGACGGCGGCATCAATGGCGTCAAGATCGTCTACGAAGAATGCGAGACGGGCTACGCCACCGACAAGGGCGTGGAGTGCTACGAGCGCTTGAAGGGCAAGGGCCCGACGGGTGCTGCCTATTTCGCGCCGCTGTCGACCGGCATCACCTTCGCGCTGACGGAAAAGGCGCCCGGCGACAAGATCCCGCTGCTGACCATGGGCTATGGCCGCTCGGACAGCCGTGACGGATCGATCTTCGGGTGGAACTTCATCGCGATGGGCAGCTACTGGACAGCGGCCGACGTGGCGATCCAGCACGTGGCCAAAGAGCTTGGCGGGATGGCCAACCTGAAAGGCAAGAAGATCACGCTGGTGTTCCACGACAGCCCCTATGGAAAGGAGCCGATCCCGGCACTCGAAGCGCGTGCGAAGAAAGAAGGCTTCGAGCTGAAGCTGGTGCCTGTCACCCACCCAGGCGTTGAGCAGAAGTCGCAGTGGCTTGGTATCCGTCAGGACAAGCCAGACTACGTACTGCTGTGGGGCTGGGGTGTGATGAACTCGGCGTCCGTCAAGGAAGCAGCCGCCGTCAACTTCCCGCGCGACAAGATGATCGGCGTGTGGTGGTCGGGTGCAGAGCCTGATGTGATCCCGGCTGGTGAGCAGGCGATCGGCTACAAGGCGCTGATGCTGCAGCACGGTGCGGGCCGCTATGGCGTGCATGCCGACATCGAAAAGCATGTGTACGCCAACGGTGGTGGCGCGGCAAAGGGTGACGACGCTGCCCAGATCAAGGAAGGCCACGTGCTGTACAACCGCTCGCTGGTCAACGCACTGATCGGGACGGAAGCGATCCGCACCGCGCAGAAGAAGTTCGGCAATAAGCCGCTGTCAGGTGAGCAGGTCCGCTGGGGCTTTGAAAACCTCGATCTGACCGAAGCGCGTATCAAGGAGCTTGGCTTCGATGGCATGATCAAGCCGCTGAAGCTCTCCTGCGCAGACCACCAAGGTGCCGACTTGGCTCGCGTCCATCAGTGGGACGGCAAGGCGTGGAAGGTGATCTCGGACTACTACACGGCTGACCGCTCGGTTGTTGACCCGCTTGTGAAGGCGACAGCTGCGAAGTACGCCGAAGACAAGAAGATCACCCCGCGCGATTGCTCGAAGGAAGGTTGAAAAGCGAGGCAATAGGCAGACGGCACGAGGGTTCGCCCTTTGCCGGTGCCTACTGCCTGCTGATCAGGCCCGTTGATCAGGAGTGAGACGTGGCGTTCGCGGCTGGCTTTGATCGACGGCGGTTTTTGGTGGGTTTTTGCGCAGCCTCGGCGGCTTCATCAAGCCCTGCGGCTGCGCAACGTGCGCCAAGTGCTGCTGATGCAGGTTGGACGACACGGCTTATTATCGCCGCGCGTTCGCAAATCGGTGTCACGGTCCGATACGACCCCGCTTACACGCGGCTTGCATTTCCGGGCGGAGATGTGCCGCGAGACAAGGGTGTGTGCACAGACGTTCTTGTGCGGGCATACCGGGATGCGTTCGGCGTTGATCTGCAAGCGCTGGTCAACGCAGACATGAAGGCAGCTTTCTCCCGTTATCCAACACGGTGGGGTTTATCGAAGCCGGATTCGTCGATTGATCACCGCCGCGTGCTTAATCTGCGGGTCTATCTGGAGCGCCGCGGGTTTGCACTCGGGCCACAACCATTGGTTCCGGCGGCCTTCGAGGCTGGCGATATCGCGACACAAGTGCTGCCGGGCAACCTGCCGCATATTGGTGTCGTCTCGGATAAAATGGGCACGGACGGCCGACGTCTGCTCATTCACAACATCGGCGCAGGCACGGAGGAAACCGACGTGCTCGCCACGTACACTCTGACCGGCCGTTACCGGTTCGTTCCAGTCTGAGAGACAGAGAGCCCAGAGAGAACCATGTCCGTCACTGTTGCTGCCACCGCTTCTGCCGCTGTCCAGACCGCCAAGCCGATCTTGTCGGTAAAGAACGTCGAGGCGATTTATGATCACGTGATCCTCGTGTTGAAGGGCGTGTCGATCGAGGTGCCGGAAGGTGGCATTGTCGCCATTCTCGGCGCGAACGGGGCGGGCAAGTCGACGACCCTGAAGGCGATCTCAAACCTCATCAAGGCTGAGCGCGGCGAGGTAACGAAGGGTTCGATTGAGTTCAAGGGCGAGCGCGTCGATACGCTGACGCCGAGCGATCTTGTGACGCGCGGCTGCATCCAGGTGATGGAAGGCCGCCATTGCTTCGGGCATCTGACGATTGAGGAAAACCTGCGCACGGGCGCGTTCACCCGCAAGGACGGTCGTGCCGGCGAGGCGGCAGCGCTTGAGATGGTCTACAATTACTTCCCGCGCCTGAAAGAGCGACGGAACTCGCAGGCGGGCTATACGTCCGGCGGCGAGCAGCAGATGTGCGCGATTGGCCGTGCGCTGATGGCGAAGCCGACGATGGTGCTGCTGGATGAGCCGTCGATGGGGCTGGCACCGCAGATCGTCGAGCAGATCTTCGAGATCGTGAAGGACATCAATACCAAGGAGCGCGTGTCGTTCCTGTTAGCCGAGCAGAACACCAATGTGGCGCTGCGCTACGCAACATACGGCTATATTCTTGAGACCGGCCGCATTGTGATGGACGGCAACGCCGCAGCCTTGCGTGACAACGAGGACGTGAAGGAATTCTACCTCGGTGTCGGCGGTGCCGACCGCAAGAGCTTCCGCGATGTAAAGAGCTACAAGCGGCGGAAGCGCTGGTTGTCTTGAGCACACGCACCGTGCGGCTAATCGTGGCCAATCTCTGCCGGGCTAGAGTGCTTCCGGGAAAAGTGTGAGCGGTTTTCCCGATAAGAAGCACGACCAAACAAAGAGCTAGGGTCGTTCCTCGATTCCACCAAGAGCGGAACGACCCTAGAGTGCTTCCGGGAAAAGTGTGAGCGGTTTTCCCGATAAGAAGCACGACAAAACAAAGAGCTAGGGTCGTTCCTCGATTCCACCAAGAGCGGAACGACCCTAGAACCGGCCCGCGCGCCCAGCGCTTTTAGAAGCGCTTTTGGACCACTCCGATCGATCAGCGACCGAACAGCTCAATACCGGAACTGCTCCGACAAAATACGCTCGTCGAGGCTGTGTCCCGGATCAAACATCATAAAGAGGTCGATCTCCCCCGCTTGAGCAATCTCGACCCGCTCGACAAACCTCGTTTCGTTGTTGTCAGCCACGGCCGATACGGGCCGCTTACCAGCCTCGATCACGTCAAATGTAATAGTTGCAGCGTTCGGCAGCAGCGCGCCACGCCAGCGTCGTGGCCGGAACGGACTGATCGGCGTCAGCGCCAGCAGGGGCGCATCAATGGGCAGTATCGGCCCGTAAGCTGACAAATTGTAAGCGGTTGAACCAGCCGGTGTCGCCACCAAGGCCCCATCGCAAACGAGCTCCTCAAGCCGCACCTTGCCGTCAACCGAGATGCGGAGTTTCGCCGCCTGATAGGTCTGCCGGAACAATGAGACTTCGTTGATTGCGAGGCTCTCCGCACGCCCCCCCGTGCTCGTATGCGCGACCATCTTCAGCGGATGAATGCGGCTCACCTCAGCGCGCACGATGCGCTCCGGCAGATCAGCCTCGCTATACTCGTTCATCAGAAAGCCGACCGAACCCCGGTTCATGCCATAGATCGGAATACGATCATTCATGTGCTTGTGCAGTGTTTCCAGCATGAAGCCGTCACCGCCAAGCGCAACAATCGCATCCGCCGTCTTGGCCGTCACGTTGCCATAGATGTTGGCCAGCCGTGAGAGCGCCGTCTGCGCTTCCGCAGCCTCGCTGGCAACAAGCGCGATCTTCTCGTAAGTTTTTGTGCCAGCCATGGAGAGCGTCCAAAAAGGAAGCGGGAGATGACGACAGACAAGCCTGATCCGGTCGCAGGCGACAAGCCCATTCTCATCTACGCGACGTTTCCAGATCTTGCGGCAGCCGAAGCCGCCGCCACCCGTCTTGTAGCGGCACGCTTGGTCGCCTGCGCAAACCTCCTGCCAGGCATGGTCTCCATTTACCAATGGCAGGGCAAAATCGAACGCAGCACCGAAGTGGTCGCAATCCTCAAAACCCGGACCGCATTGACAGACCGCGTTATTGCCGCCGTGGGTGCCCATCACCCTTACACCACGCCCGCGCTGCTGGCCCTTGCGCCCGCTGGCGGATCAGCCGATTACCTGGCCTGGATCATGGCCGAGACGGCCAGCCCCACATCGTGAGGTTCTGCTCATGTCCGTCAGTTCTGGTTCCGCCAACAGCATTCCGCGCAAACAGGCGCAGCTCAATCCCGGCCTGATCGCCCGTTGCAAACCCGCGCGCGTAATCCCTGTTCTGACCATCACCGATCCAAAGCACGCCGTGCCGCTGGCGCACGCCTTATTCGACGGCGGGTTGACGGTTCTCGAAATTACGTTGCGCACACCTGCCGCGCTGGAAGCCATCCGTCTGATCAAAGAGCACGGCCCCGATGCGGACGTCGGCGCCGGCACGGTGTTGACCTCGGCACAAGCCGAAGCCGCCCGTAAAGCCGGCGCGCGCTTCCTCGTTTCACCGGGCGCAACGCCGCGGCTGCTCGACGAAGCCGAGAGCTGGCCGATCCCACTGCTGCCCGGGATCGCCACCGCGTCCGAGGCCATGGCCCTTATCGAACGCGGCTATCGCTTCGCCAAGTTCTTCCCCGCCGAACAATCCGGCGGGATCGCGTCCCTGAACGCGCTTGGCGCCCCCTTGGCCGATCTCGTGTTCTGCCCGACCGGCGGCGTCGGCCCGCACAACCTCGCAGCCTATCTCGCAACACCTAACGTCGTCTGCGTCGGCGGCTCCTGGGTCGCCCCACAGAACTTGATCGACGCCGGCGACTGGGCCGGCATCACCAAGCTCGCACGTGCAGCGCACACATGAGCTTCGCCCTTCGGGCAAACCATGAGAGGCTATCAACCTCGCGAACTCTTCGACCAGCGGCATGGCCCTGAACCCGATTGGACGATCAAGAAGCAACCGGAAACTGAATGACCACTCCCACCTTCCTAGACGTTGCCGATCGGCGCATCGCCGCACTCCTGAGCCGGCCAACAAAACCATCACGCTCTGGCGGCGTGATCTGGTTGCCAGGGCTCAAGTCCGACATGACGAGCACCAAAGCATCAGCGCTCGCCGCCTGGGCTGCACTCGAACACATCCCTTGCACGCGCTTTGACTATTCCGGCCACGGGCAATCCTCCGGTACGTTCGAAAACGGCCGCATTTCCCATTGGCTCGATGAAACCGACGCCGTGGTCACGCAGTTGACCGACGGCCCGCAGGTGCTCGTCGGCTCATCAACCGGCGGCTATCTCGCGCTGTTGTTGCTGCGCCGCTATCTCACCACATCACCCGAAGCCGCCGCTAAAATCCGCGCGCTCGTACTCATCGCGCCAGCCTGGGATCTCACCACCACACTGATGTGGAACCGCTTCCCCGACAGCGCCCGCCGCGCCATCACCGAGACAGGCGTGTATCTCCGCCCGTCCAACTATGGTGACGGCCCCTACGCCATCACGCGCGGCTTCATCGAGGACGGCAAGCAGCATCTCATCGGCCCGCAGGGCTTCGACCCCGGCCGCCGCATTATCGTGCTGCATGGCCTGCAAGACGAAGATGTGCCGTGGGAACACACTCTCGATCTCGTCTCTATCCTCACCGGCGACCACGTCGAAGTGGAAGCGCGCCCCGAAGGTGATCACCGGCTCTCGACGCCCGAGGATCTTGCGCTGATGCTGGCGAAGGTGGAGGACGCGCTAAAAGAAGCGTGACCGAAGCCCTTACCCAGCCAAGACTCCACGCCGGATCTGATCCTCTTCGATGCTTTCAAACAACGCCTTGAAATTGCCCTCGCCGAAGCCGTCGTCTCCTTTACGTTGGATGAACTCGAAGAAGATGGGGCCGATCACGGTCTTGGAG
>JANNEU010000462.1:0-3265 GCA_031379035.1 Hyphomicrobiaceae bacterium
GGTGCGCTTGGCAAGCAGTTCTCTGAGGTGGTTGAAAACATCGACATGAAGCCGTTCGAAGGCGTGTCGGCCACGGGCGCCACGTGGACTGAGGCTGTCCGCTTTGCAGCGCTGCCGCAGGTTGCAGCAAACTTCGCGAGCTACGGCCTGATGCGTTTTGAAATCAACGTGCGGGGCGCGGCTATCATGGGCTTCGTCGGTGCCGGCGGGATCGGTCAGGATCTCCTGGAGGCAATCCGAAAGTTTTACTACTCGGACGTCAGCGCCATGTTGCTCATGATCATTGTGACTGTTTCCATCATCGACATGGTGACAGACAGAGTGCGGCGGACGCTCCTCGGTACACGAGGTGCGGCATGACCGGCCTTCATGACCACGCCGCAGCGAACATCGGCAATCCGTCTGCCCATGGCTCCAACGCTCTGCAAACAAGTTTGCGCGCACAACTGCCTGGGATTGTTCTATCCCTGATTGGATTGGCGGCCCTTGTTGGAGGCTTCGCCACACTGGATGTCTCGTGGCATCGTGTCGCCGGCGGCGTCTCCGAGCTCGGTCGCATTGCGACACTCATGCTGCCGCCACAATTCGGCACCGAAGCACGATTGTTGCTTTGGGTGCATGCCCTCGTCGAAACTCTCGCGATCGCGTTCCTTGGTACACTCCTCGCTGCAATTCTTGCTTTTCCACTTGGGTTCCTGGTGGCGCGCAACGTCATGCCGTCGTGGGTTCTCCGGTTCTCTCTCAGGCGCTTGCTCGACGGCATTCGCGGCGTCGATACCCTCATCTGGGCGTTGATCTGGATCAACGTTGTTGGGTTAGGTCCCTTCGCCGGCGTTCTGGCCATCATGATCTCCGACTTGGGCGCTTTTGGTAAGCTCTTCTCGGAAGCAATCGAGACCGTTGACGAAAAGTCGGCGGAGGGTGTCGTCTCAACTGGCGGCAGCTCCCTCCATCGCGTGAGGTTTGGCATCATTCCACAGGTGCTGCCGGTTCTCCTCAGCCAGATCCTTTACTACTTTGAGAGCAACACACGCTCCGCCACGATCATCGGTATCGTCGGTGCTGGAGGGATTGGCCTGCATCTTGCGGAAGCCATCCGAACGCTGGAGTGGCAGCACGTGTCATTTATCGTGTTGATGATTTTGTTTGCGGTTTCCATCATCGACTTTGTTTCGGCGCGCGTCCGATTTGTGATCATCGGAAGCCCGCCTTCAGCTCGGGGGCAGTCGTGACGCGACCTCGGGACGCGACGCACGACGGGCGGCGGCGCATGTTGGCCGTACTGGCCGCAGCAACCGTCGGCGAACTTGCGAGCGCCATCGCGCGCCTTGGTGAGTTGCCGGTAGCAGTTGACTTGAAGCCAGCGGAGACCGGCCTCGTCATGCTGCGCGGTCGCATTGGCGGCGATGGCGCGCCGTTCAATGCGGGCGAAGCCACGGTCACACGCGTGGTCGTGCGGATAGCCACTGGCGAAGTTGGCTACGGCCATCGCCTCGGGCGCGACAGGGGTGCCGCCCGCGATGCCGCACTTATCGACGCTTTGTGGCAGGCTTCGCACGATCGCGCCGGTTTTGAAGCGGGGGTGCTTGACCCGATCCGAGCTCGCGTTGCCGCAGAGCGCGATCGTGCCAGCCGGGAGGCCGCCGCAAGTCGCGTTGACTTTTTCACGCTTTCCCGGGAGACCTCGTGATGTCTCCCTCCAAACATACACCGCCGGCTTCATACGCGGCTGGGCATGGTTTCCTGGTGCCGGTTTTTGCCGCGCAGGCGGCGTTCCGCGCGGTGATGAATGCACTCGCAGAGCCTGGAACGGTGCACACACTCGATGCGAGCGGCGCACACTGCGAAGGCCTCTCGCCGGCGATGACCGCAATTGCACTGACCCTTGCCGATTTTGAAACGCCGGTATGGCTCGATAAGGGTTTAAATCAAGACGCTGCTGCATATGTTCGCTTCCACACGAGTGCGCCGCTTACGTCCGACGCAACCGGTGCAGCATTTGCGGTTGTGACGCGGCCGCGCACGATGCCACCCCTATCGGCATTTGCTCAAGGTACGCTCGACTACCCATGTACATCAACGACAGTCCTCATTGACGTCGAGACAATCGACACCACGCGAGGCTGGACATTGACCGGCCCAGGCATCGAGCATCAACGACGCCTTGCCATCTCGCCATTGCCCTCGACGTTTACAGAACAGATCATCACCAATCGCGCTGCCTTCCCGTGTGGCGTAGATTTGGTCTTTTGTGCTGGAACGCGAATCGTAGCGCTCCCACGCAGCACGCGTGTCGTGCACACAGGCGAGGCTCGATAGTCCATGTACGTCGCGGTCAAAGGCGGTGAAGCCGCAATCGAAAATGCGCACAAGCTGCTCGATGTGGCGCGTCGCGGCGACCCAAACGTCGCAGAACTTGGTGTTGATCAGATTGAAGAGCAACTTGCGCTCGCGGTTGCACGCGTGATGAGCGAAGGGTCGCTCTATGATCCCTCACTCGCAGCGCTCGCGATCAAGCAGGCCCGCGGCGATCTCATTGAGGCGATCTTTTTGATACGCGCCTATCGCACTACCTTGCAGCGCTTTGGCTATTCAACGCCACTGGCGACTGATCGGATGCATATTTCGCGACGGGTGTCAGCCACCTACAAGGATTTGCCGGGCGGGCAAGTCTTGGGGCCCACGTTTGACTACACCCACCGCCTGCTGGACTTTGCGCTTGAAGCTGAACAGCAGGTCGAACCGGTGCCGCGTGCTGTCGAGGGGCTCTCGGCGATGCCGCGTGTGACGGGTCTGCTCGACGCCGAACAGCTTATTGAAAGCAATCCGCGAGGCGACGCGAATGCGCAAGTCGGCGACCTGACACGCGAGCCGTTGTCATTCCCAGCCACCCGGGAACTACGACTACAGAACCTGGCGCGCGCTGATGAAGGATTTCTGTTGGCGCTCGCCTATTCGACGCAACGCGGGTACGGCCGCAATCATCCGTTTGTCGGAGAGATCCGCATAGGCCGTGTCGAGGTAGAGGTCTTCGCAGAAGACTTGGGGTTCGCAGTACCGCTCGGTGAGATTGAGGTCACGGAGTGCGAGATGGTAACGCAATTCACCGGCAGCGCAGAAAACCCGCCCCAGTTCACGCGCGGCTATGGTCTTGCCTTTGGCCAGTCTGAGCGCAAGGCAATGTCAATGGCGCTCATCGATCGGTCGCTACGTGCCACCGAACTCGGCGAGGAACTGACAGCGCCGGCTCAGGACGCTGAGTTTG
>JANNEU010000159.1:0-1542 GCA_031379035.1 Hyphomicrobiaceae bacterium
GCGCGCGGCTTCTTCGTGCGCGCCGTCTTCAGCGCCGGATCGGCTTTCTCGGCCTCCGCCTCGGCCTTGGCGAGCGACGTCTCCAGCCCCTCCAGCGCAAACGCCAGCTGATCGTCGGTGATGCGCTCGGACTTGCGGCCGTAGTGCGCGCGCCGGATCTCGGCCAGGATCTCCTGGAGCTTCGTGTTCGCGGATTCCAGCCTGAGATTGCGGGCGTTGAGCAGGTCGCGTTCGACGGTGAGTGTGGTGTGCTCGGCTACGACGGCGGCATGGGCCGCAGCATGCGCCGCACGCTCGGCAGCGATCAACGCGCGCAGCGCGTTGACGTCATCTGGCAGCGTGTCGTTCGCATGCGTCATGGGTGTTGTCGGAACTCTGGCTGTCTTGCCGAAGACAAGCCAAGTTGTTGCCGATTCTATTGGCTCGCGCAGCATCGTTTCGCCGGGTGAGTCGTCGTGTCGCTGGATCATTTTTCGGGTCATTGCGTGGCACTCGGACGAACAACGTCGAGCGGCTGCACGCGTGACCACTCCAGCCCCTCGAGAAGCGCCGCCATTTGCACGGCCGATAGCCGGATCGTCCCGTCCTCGATCGGAGGCCAGCGGAACTGGCCGCTCTCCAAGCGCTTCGTCATCAGGCAGATGCCGGTGCCGTCCCACCACAGCAGCTTCACGCGGTCGAGCCGCTTGGAACGGAACACATACACCGCCCCGCAGAATGGATCAGCGGCGAGCGCCTGCTGCACGATCGCGGCCAAGCCGTCAGCCTGCTTTCTGAAATCGACAGGCTTCGTCGCCACCAGCACCTGGATCTCTGCCCCCGGCATGATCATGACGCCCTCCGAACGGCACGCAACACCGAGACGAGCAGCGCGATATCGACCTGGCCACGGACGCGCACGACCGCGTCGCCGATCGTGATCTCGATCGTGCCCGGCGCAGATCCATCGGGCGGGTTCCCGCCGGACGGCGGCGGCGCCGATGCCGCCGGCGCGGCGATCACGATCGGCGCAAAGTGAGTGGGCGCCGCGTTGACGCCCGGAGCGCCGCCGCGGACCTTCTTCGGCCTGCCGCGTTTGCGCACGGGGCTTGGCTGGGGTGCAGCCTGATCGGGTTCGCGCACCTCCCGCCGCCAGCCGAACAATTGCTGCGGCGACAGCCCATTCCGCCGCGCCACCTCCGAAATGTTGGCGCCCGGCCGCAAGCTTTCCACCAGGATGCGGGCCTTCTCATCCGTCGACCACCGGCGGCGCCGGCCGGTCCCGGTGATCAGTTCCAGCCGCCGCACGGTGACGCCAACGTCATCGGCCTCGTCGGCCTTGCTTTCAAGCTTACGCTCAAGCGTATGGTCAAATCGATCGCTCATGGGATGGCACTAAGCCACCACCCGAGCCGCTCCGGAACGTGGGGTCGGGACACCGCTTACGACCTCTTCGTCCCAGGCCTTCGCTTCGACGATGGCGAGCTTGTGATTGCGGTACTCGAGGACGTAATCAGCGGTGAGGCCTTTGCCGCGCCTCCCGCGCCCTTCGATCCGACCCGG
>JANNEU010000485.1:0-6898 GCA_031379035.1 Hyphomicrobiaceae bacterium
ATCGGCGGCCTGCTGCTCTCTCAGCTGCTCACGCTCTACACCACGCCCGTTATTTACCTCGCCATGGAACGGCTGCGGGCGCGCGTCATGGGCACCGCCAGCCAAGCCATCACCACAGCCGCCCCCGCCCTCCAACGCCAAGCCGCGGAGTAGGGCGATGATGGCAAATACAATCCCGGGCAAATCCCGTCTCCCCGTCCTTAACGGGGAGAGGGTTAGGGGCGGCCGCGCATGCACCAGACAAAAGTGGGTGAGGGACGACCGCGATAGACTGGCAACGTATTTGGGATCAAATCGATCTCTTCTCGATCATCGCCAACAGGTGATCGAGCACACCATCGAGGTTGTTGAAGACGTCATCGTTGTGCGCGCGAAATATGCAAAAGCCACTACGCATAAGATAGGCCGCGCGCGCGCGATCACGTTGGAGTTCGTCAATGGTGCCGTGCGTTGCGCCATCAATCTCTACGACAATCTTGTGTGCACGGCACAGGAAATCGACGTAGAACGCGCCAATTGGCGCTTGGCGAACGAACTTAAGCCCGCCCAATTGCCTGTTTCGCAATTCGGACCAGATCAAATCCTCGGCGCTCGTTGCATTCGCTCTAAGCGCACGCGCGCGATTTGTGCGCCAAGGCTGAGCGCGCCGCACACTATCACTCCACTCTTGCAACATCGGCGTCTGTCGCCGCCCCTCACCCTAACCCTCTCCCCGTTCGCGCTGAAATGCGCGAGCAGGGAGAGGGGACTTCTTCGTTTTTTGATTACAACAGTAAATGTCGACCTAATCAATCCCCTCACTCTACGCGATGCCGCAGGGTCAAGTGGGCGGACGGTCAAGACGAAAAATATGGTTGAATCCCCTCTCCCCGTCCTTCACGGGGAGAGGGTTAGGGTGAGGGGCGGCAGCGAGTCTTGTCGTCGCAACAGCTTCTCCCCTACTCACAACTCGCAAGTTGCCATCCGCTCACACGGAGCGAGCCCATGAACGTCTCGCGCCCCTTTATCCTGCGCCCTATTGGCACAACACTGCTGGCCATCGGCCTGACCTTGATCGGCCTGGTGTCTTACAAGTTCTTGCCCGTCTCCAGCTTGCCGAACTTTTCGATCCCCTTCATCAACGTCACTGCGAGCCGTCCCGGTGCCGACCCAGCCACCATGGCCGCCACCGTTGCCGCACCGCTTGAACGCCGCCTGGGCGAAATTGCTGGCGTCACCGAGATCACGTCTTCCAACGGCCTCGGCTCCACCCGCATATCCCTCGTGTTCGATCCCAAGCGCAAAATCGACAACGCCGCCCGTGACGTCCAAGCCGCTATCAACGCCGCGCTGTCCGATCTGCCGAGCGATCTCCCCACGCTGCCAGCATTCCGTAAGGCCAACCCCAACGCCGCGCCCATCATCATCATCGCACTGACGTCGACAACGATGCCCGCTACGGCCTTGTTTGACGTCGCCGACAGCGTCATCGCCCAGCGCATCGCGCAGGTGCAGGGCGTCGCTCAGGTCAACATCTCCGGTGCCGATCAGCCGGCCATCCGCGTCAAGGTGAACCCCGCCCAGCTCACCGCCCTCGGCCTTTCGATTGAGGACGTGCGTATCGCGTTGACCGCCGCCAATATCGTCACGCCGCTCGGCGCGATCGACGGGACCACCACGCTTACGGCCATAGAAACCAACGCTCAGCTGCTGACCATCGATGACTACAAACGCCTCGTCATCAAGTCCGCCAACGGCACTGTCGTGAAACTTTCCGATGTTGCCGAAGTCATCCAGGGCACCCGCAACAGCCGCACCGTCGCCACCTTCGACCGCCAGCCGTCCGTTCTGCTCTTCGTCACCAAAGAGGGCGAGGCCAACGTCATCGACACCGTTGATCGCGTGAAAGCGCTGTTGCCGGAGATCCAGAAATTCGTGCCGCAAGGCATCGACTTCACCATCATGAGCGACCGCACGCTCACCATCCGCGCGTCCGTCAAGGATATGGAGTTCACGCTCACACTTGCCATTGTCCTGGTGATGCTGGTGGTGTTTCTGTTTCTCCGCCGCACCAGCCCCACCGTCGCCGCCGGCATTACCGTGCCACTCTCGCTCGCCGGCACGCTTGGCTGTATGTGGCTCGCCAACTTCTCCATCAACAATCTCACGCTGATGGCGCTGGCTGTCTCCGTCGGCTTCGTGGTCGACGACGCGATTGTGATGATCGAGAATATGTATCGTAATCTCGAGCGTGGACTCACACCTATTCAGGCTGCGCTGGCCGGGGCCCGCCAGATCGGTTTCACCGTCATCTCCATTTCTCTATCGCTGCTCGCAGCCTTCATCCCGTTGATCTTCATGGGCGGCATCGTCGGCGGTCTGCTGCGCGAGTTCTCACTCACCCTTGCCTTCGCCATTATCGTCTCAACGATCGTCTCGCTGTCTGTCACGCCGATGATCTGCGGCCACTTCGTCAAGCAGGCTGCAAGCCCCACTGCCACGCTGTTTGACCGTATCGTCGAAGGCACACTCAGCAGCATGGAACGCGCCTACGCCAACACGCTCGCCGTTACCATTCGCTGGAAGTGGTCGACCTTGCTCGTGCTCGTTGCCGTCATCGCTGCCACCGTGAACCTCTACATCAAGACGCCAAAAGGCTTCTTCCCGCAGGACGACGCTGGTCTTATCTCCGCTTCCACGGAGGGGGCCCCCGACGTTTCCTTCGAGCGCATGAGCGAGTTGCAATCCAAGCTCGTTGAGATCGTCATGCGCGATCCTGCCGTCTTGCACGTCGGGGCCTCCACCGGCGCCTCGTTCTTCAATGCCACCGCCAACGCCGGCCGCATGTTCATTGCGCTGAAGCCGCTGGCCGAGCGCAATGGCCAGACCAGTCAACAGATCATCGACCGCCTCCGCCGTCCGCTCAACTCCGTCTCCGGCATCCGGACCTTCATGTATGCCATCCAAGATGTGCAGGCTGGCGGCCGTCAGTCGAAGTCGCTCTATCAGTTCACCCTTTGGGGGCCTGATGTCGACGCGCTCTATGCCTCAGTTCCAAAAGTCCTCGAAGGCGTTCGCAAACTTCCCAATCTCGTCGATGTAACCACGGATCGCGAGCAGGGCGGCAGCCAGCTCACCGTCACGATCGATCGCGTCGCCAGTGCGCGCCTCGGCGTCGCCACGCAGGACATCAACAACGCCCTCAACAATGCCTTCGCGCAGCGCCAGGTCTCGCTCATCTACGGCACGCGCAACCAGTATCGCGTCATTCTTGAAGTGGACCCACGCTACCAGCGCGATCCGTCCGACCTGTCCCGCGTCTATGTGCAAGGTGCCAAAGGCGTCGAAGTCCCCATCCTCAACGTCATCAAAATCGAACGCGGGCTTGCTCCGCTGGTGGTCAATCACCAGGGGCCGTTCCCGGCTGTCACCATCAGCTACAATCTCACGGAAGGTGCCTCCCTCGACGAAGCGCGCACCGGCATCAATCGCGCTATTGCGGAACTTGGACTTCCCGAGAGTATCCGCGCGGAAGCGGCTGGCGATGCCAAAGCTTTTGCGGCCGGTGCCGGCGCGCAACCGCTGTTACTGCTGGCCGCGTTGCTCTCCGTCTACATCGTGCTCGGCGTCCTTTATGAAAGTCTTGCCCACCCGCTGACGATCA
This sequence comes from Hyphomicrobiaceae bacterium, assembly GCA_031379035.1. GTDB lineage: Bacteria > Pseudomonadota > Alphaproteobacteria > Rhizobiales > Hyphomicrobiaceae > JABFRJ01. The sequence goes on from JANNEU010000485.1 coordinate 3,644, forward strand.
TTTCGACGCTGCCGTCCGCTGGCCTCGGCGCGCTCGTCGCCTTGCAGCTCTATGGCATGGAGCTGTCGCTGATCGCCTTCATCGGCATCATTCTGTTGATCGGCATCGTCAAGAAGAACGGCATCATGCTCGTTGACTTCGCGCTCGAAGCCGAGCGCACCCGAGGCCTGTCACCGGAAGCCGCCATCTTCGAAGCCGCACGTGTCCGCTTCCGACCCATCCTGATGACGACGCTCGCGTCGCTGCTCGGTGCCATCCCGCTCGCTATCGCAAGCGGTCCTGGGGCAGAACTCCGCCGCCCGCTGGGCATTACCATCATCGGTGGCCTCGTCGTCAGCCAAATCCTGACGCTCTACACCACCCCCGCCGTCTATCTCCTCCTTGACCGCCTCCACCACCGCCTGACCGGGCGTAGCAAGGCCGCTGTCTCGCCCTCACTCGCTCGCGCTGAGTAGTGTTTTATTCTGCCGCTGCCGCGGTTGCATTTCTCCACCGCACCAGGTCTTGCGCAGTTGCTAGTGAAACGGCTTCCGCCTCCAGCGTCACAATGCCAATGGTACGTCCGCCGGGCGTCAGAAACTCGACCGTGTACCCAGCGCCGGCACCATGCACCATCACAACGGTGCCAAGATCGCCAGCAGCCAGCTTGTCGGCCGGCCGCGCGACTTTAAGGGCAACGACTTCAAGCTCGTTGATCATATGTCTAGCCTTTCCGATGGGACGGCCGTTACTAATCTGGGAAACTCTTCTCCAGTCCGTATCATCCATACTACCAGGACACTTGGACTTCGGCCATCGGGGCAGGCGAGCGCTCCATTGACCTCGTAAACATCACCGAACGGTGTGGCCCTAGTCTGCGAAACGTGGTGCTCAAGCGCATGCAAAAGTAGCGCACTGCGTAGTTCGTCCGGCCGTCTTCTGTCGAACTTAAATCGCCCCAGAAATCCCGCCTTTCCAGCACCACCTTGTGGATGATCCGGATTAAGGAGGTATTCGGTCAACTTTCGCTCATCAATGACTGCGCGGTCTAAGCTTGGCAATTGCGCCATGCAAGAAGATTCCCGTCGAAAGCACCCCGGCAAAGGCGCGTTACTTCCCCACCACCCGCAACACCCGCCCCTGCGGATGATCCGTCAGCACCCACAACGCGCCATCCGGCCCCATCCGCACATCGCGAATGCGCTCGCCCAGATCGGCCAGCAATCGCTCTTCGCCGACAACCTTCTCGCCATCCAGCACCAGCCGCGCCAGATGTTGCCCCACCAGCGCGCCGACAAATAGATTGCCTTTCCACGCCGGTACGAGATCGCCCGTGTAGAACGCCATGCCCGACGGCGCGATCGACGGTGCCCAATAGTAGATCGGTTGCTCCAAGCCGGGCTTCGCCGTGCCTTCGTGGATTTTTGCTCCGGAGTAATCGATGCCGTACCCGATCACCGGCCAGCCGTAGTTTTTGCCCTTTTCGGCTACGTTGATCTCATCACCGCCGCGCGGCCCGTGCTCGACAACCCACAGCTTGCCCGTCACTGGGTGGATCGCTGCCGCCTGCGGATTGCGATGCCCCGTGCTCCAGATTTCCGGCAGTGCGTCTTTCCCGTCTGCAAACGGGTTGTCTGCCGGCACCTTGCCGTCGGTATCGATGCGGATCACCTTGCCGAAATGCGCACGCATGTTCTGCGCCTCGTCGCGCTGGTAACGTTCACCCAACGCCACGAACAGTTTGCCGTCCCGCGCAAACGCCAACCGCGACCCGAAGTGCAACCCGCCACCCGCCGCCGGCATCTGCCGGAAGATGATCTGCAGGTCCTCCAGTCGTGCACCTGCGCCGTCGAGCACCAACCGCGCCCGCGCCACTGACGTACCCGTCACACCGGCCCGCCGTGGCTCCGCGAACGTCAGATAGATCCGTTGATTGCTTTGAAATGCCGGATCGAGCGCCACGTCCAGCAGCCCGCCCTGCCCCACCGCTGCAACCGGCGGCACACCTGCCACCGGCGGCGATATCGCCCCATCCCGGCTCACAATGCGCAACCGCCCTGGCCGCTCCGTCACCAGCATCCGCCCGTCGGGCATGAACGCCAGTCCCCACGGATGCTCGAGCCCTTTAGCGACCGTCTCTACTGTCACCGCAACGCGGGTGGCTGGCATTGGAGCTTTGGTTTGCTGGGCGTGCGCCGCGCCGGCGACGAACAGTGAGAGCACACAAGTTAAGGCAACAATGATTGAACGCATGACGAGGGACTCCACAACGCACCGTTGGGTCGAACGTAGCGCGACCCTTCACTTTGCGATACGTTTGGAATTGGTTGGTGTCTTGGCCAGCAGTCACGGCACCGCGTCGAGCCTCTTCACGCGCTTACCGCGAACGACGCGCAGGATCTCCATCTCTCGCTTTTTCGAGCGAACACGATAGAAAATGGTCAATCGGTACTTCTTGACCGCATATCGGTATACACCGCGCCTGTTGGTCGCCACGCCCATCAAGGGTTGATCTCGGCAAATCGCAATCTTGGCTTCAAGTGTTGCCGCCATCGCATCCGCGACGGCGGGTGCCTGTGCCGATACGTAGGCCAACAAGTGATCAATGTCCTTCAGCGAACGCCGCGAATAGGTCACCCTCATCTACGGTACTTCGCGTAGACGGCTTGCACCTCCACATCAGTCGCGTATTCGCCTTTGTCGAGCTCCGCTATGGCCTCGTCAATCAGACGATCCTCGTCAGCAGATAGTACGTAGACGCCAGCGGATTGCTCGGAAATGAAATCGTCGAGCAGGTCCGCAGCCCGAACCTGTTGCTCAGCAGGAAGCTCTCGGATACGCTTTACAGCGCGTTGAAGTGCATCGGGCATCGGGAAACTCCTCGGCGGCAGAATACCGAAGTGCAGAGACCGCGCCAAGCGTGCTTTCACGACCCTAATGGTCAAGTGCGGCCGAGCTAGGGTCGTTCCGCTCTTGGTGGAATCGAGGAACGACCCTAGCTCTTTGTTTGGTCGTGCCTCTTTCGGGAAAACCGCTGCACACTTTTCCCGGAAGCACTCTAGGTTGCCAGCAAGACCGGCGAGCCATAACGCCACCTTCAGAGGTGCGCTGCTTTCAAACGGGGCCAGCCGCCGCAGGGGTATGCTGCATCCGAGCCAACAGACCGTCTGGTCACTCAACGGCAAACGCTCGACGTCGGTGGGGGCGACAAGATCGATGACAAGCCTGACCTGCGTGGCACTGGCCGCGCCCACTGGGATGATACCCATGCCACGA
>JANNEU010000488.1:0-34477 GCA_031379035.1 Hyphomicrobiaceae bacterium
TCGTGGCATGGGTATCATCCCAGTGGGCGCGGCCAGTGCCACGCAGGTCAGGCTTGTCATCGATCTTGTCGCCCCCACCGACGTCGAGCGTTTGCCGTTGAGTGACCAGACGGTCTGTTGGCTCGGATGCAGCATACCCCTACGGCGGCTGGCCCCGTTTGAGAGCAGCGCACCTCTGAAGGTGGCGCTATGGCTCGCCGGTTTCGCTGGCAACCTAGAGTGCTTCCGGGAAACGTATGCAGCGGTTTTCCCGAAAGAAGCACGACCAAACAATGAGCTAGGGTCGTTCCTCGATTCCACCAAGAGCGGAACGACCCTGGACAACTGACTTTGGCCGGTGATGCATCTAGAGCCGAGCAACGGCAGAAAACAAGCGCCCGAACAAACGACAGGTGCAGACAATCCGTGAGCACTGCGATAAGATTTGAATGGTGTGGACAAAGTACACGAGGCCGATGCCGATCCATCGGATAATAGTGTGGGCGGAACGACGACATTTTCAGCGTCGCAGATTCTGGAGGCCGGCCGTCGTGCCGAAGCTGAAGGAAATCGCGATCACGCGCTTCGATTTTATGCGCACCTGACCAGCCAGGTGGGCGGGTCGCCCGAGGCTGCCGAAGCCCACGCTGCAATCCGGCGGCTTGAAGGGCGACCTGAGGGGCACCGCGAAGACTGGTCCTACGGCCAACCGGCGACATCGCCCGCCCCCACCTTGGTCAATGCCAACTTGGTCAATGGATGGGCACTGGCGGCGCACCCATCGTCGGGTTATGCATCGGCGCGCGCACTCGCAGCAACACCGCTGCACGGCGCACCCGATAGCCCTGGCCCAGTCAGTCTTGGGTTTGATCGGCGACCTTATGCCCCAGCCCAAACCGGTAGGGCAGCGCCAGCAGGGCGGTTGAACACCGAAAACCCTGCGCAGGCGCGCCATGAAAAACTTAAGGGCCGCAAACGCTCTGCTGCATCAGGCCGGGACCGGGATGAAACGGCGCGCGCACCGCGCTACCTGCTGGGCCGATTCATCGCTGGGCTTTTAATTCTTCTCGGCGGTACCGGCACCATCGCTGGCGTGATTGCCTTAGTCGCGAGTGCTTTCCTTCCGGCGTCCCGATCAGCGGGCACACTCATTTCTATGGTAATTGTCAGCCCTATCGTCGCCGGAATTTTCACTTTGGTGTCATTGATCGTGCTTCTGTTGGGCCATATGGCGAAGGCGGTTTTTGCGTCGGCAATCACGAGTGAGAAAGTGAGGCGCGCGCAGGCATTACCGCTGCCGGCCGTTATGTCTCAACAAGAAAGTCTCGATTAGTCGTCGGTCTGCCGACACCCGATCTGTAACGCACTAAACCTTACCACCGGCGATCACCGTCAGTGGCCGCTTGTCGGGTGCCTGAAGCAAACCAAGGATCTGCTGTAGGACCGCTACATCACCCTCCCCGCTATGCATTCCGGGTTGTCGCAAAACGGCGCTGAGCACTTGCTCGAATTGCTTCGGCTTAAGCGCTCCATTTCCCTCCAGCACGTCGATCAAGAGAGCGAAGGCACACACTAAGCCATTGGCAGGGCCTTCAGCCAAGTGTCCCTGGACATGGAATTCGAATGTATCGCTCATTATCTTTCAGAACCAGATTGTTCAGCTATGGCACCACCCCTGACGCCGGCTGAACTCCCTATAAGTTCTCTCCCAATTGTTTTCTTCAGATGCACCTCTGACGGGAACCGCCCAACTCAGTCTGCTTATAACGAGGTCATCATTTGTTAGAACACCAGTTAGCTTAACGGCACTGGTGAACAATGTCATCTAAATCGACGATTTCAAGTCGGTACCAGTGCATTCATGCCATCCTAGGTGTGTATTTCACACAACGCACACTTATGCTGCGGTGCAGTATTGCGCTGCAGGAAGCGACCGCGCACGTGACGGACGGACGTGCCACGGCTATAGAAGCGCGCGCAATTGAATGACCGGCTCAGACGACCATGAGCCAGGCGCGAGGAGCCTTCCGAAATGACGCCTGACCCTGCACAGCTCGATCGTATCGAGCAGCATCTTGCCGCGTTGGCTGCTGCACTAGCTCGCATGGCCCCCGCCGCAACACCGCCACCCGATTTCACCGCCGCCGAAGCTTTTGTCTGGCAGTCGCACCCGGAAGCCTTCCTGCCGGTCATGCGCGTCAGCCGCCAACCGCTTCAACTGCTGAAGGGAATCGAGCGTGTTTCCGATCTCTTGCTCGAAAATACGCGGCGCTTCGCAGCGGGCTTTCCGGCCAACAATGCGCTTTTGTGGGGCGCGCGCGGCATGGGGAAGTCGTCACTTGTGAAAGCAGCACATGCCAACGTGCGGGCGTCGCTCAAGAAGAACCTCACCAAGGACGATCTGAAGCTCGTTGAGATCCACCGCGAAGATATCGCCGCTCTCCCGCACTGCCTCGCACACATGCGCGCCGCCGGTGCCATCCAGGGCCATCGCTTTATTGTGTTCTGCGATGACCTGTCGTTCGACCGCGATGACACCAGTTACAAGTCGCTCAAAGCTGTGCTGGATGGCGGCATCGAGGGGCGTCCGGAAAATGTGCTTTTCTACGCCACATCCAATCGCCGCCACCTCATGCCGCGCGATATGGTCGACAACGAACGCTCGACGGCTATCAATCCTGGAGAAGCCGTCGAGGAAAAAGTCTCTCTATCGGATCGGTTCGGCCTGTGGCTCGGCTTCCATAACGGCACGCAGGATCAATTCCTGGACATGATCCGCGGTTATGTCGCGCACCATCGGATTAGTATCTCCGACGAGCAGTTGGTCGCTGAAGCCATCGAATGGAGTATGACGCGTGGTGGCCGCTCGGGCCGCGTGGCGTGGCAATTTGTACAGGATCTCGCCGGTCGGTTGGGCGTCACGCTCAAAGACGATTGACCAACCCCGCCACCAAGCCTGCCAAGTCTGAGTGCTAGGACATGACCACAATCCCAACCACCGCCGCGTCCGCCAGCAGGACGCCTCTCATGCCGATCCTGTTGGCACTGAGCGGGGCGCATCTGCTCAACGACCTGATCCAGTCGATGATCCCGGCGATGTATCCACTCTTGAAGCAGTCCTACCAGTTGGATTTTGCCCAAGTGGGCTTGATCACGATGGCCTTCCAGGTGACATCGTCGTTGCTGCAGCCGTTGCTCGGGTTGCTTACCGACAAGAAGCCTTGGCCCTATGCAATGGTCGCTGGTATGGGAGCGACACTCACAGGGCTGCTTGGCCTCGCGTTCGCCCAGAGCTACGGGATGATTTTGCTCGCGGCAGCGTTCGTTGGCCTGGGATCGGCCGTATTCCATCCGGAAGCAACGCGGATGGCGCGCCACGCAGCCGCCGGCCAGCAAGGGCTCGCCCAGGGCGTTTTCCAGATCGGCGGTCACATCGGATATGCGGCAGGCCCGCTGTTGGCTGCGGCAATCGTGGTGCCACGTGGACAGACCAGCCTCGCGTGGGTGTCGGTGGTGGCGCTCGCGGCCATGGTGCTGATGACGTGGACCTGCGGGCGCTACGCCGAGATGCGTCGAGACCAGGCAGCGGCCGGCAACGGCCAGCCAGCGGCAGCAATGGCATCGGCATTGCCAAAGCAGCAGGTCATCTTTGCCATGGCAATTTTGATCGTGCTGCTGCTGTCTAAGAATGCCTATTCGGCAGCCTTCACCTCCTACTACACGTTCTATCTGATCGAGCGGTTCGGCGTGACGGTGCAGGCGTCGCAGGTGATGCTGTTCCTATATCTAGTCGTCGGTGCGCTCGGCGTTATCATCGGTGGCATGGTCGGCGACAGGATCGGGCGCGACCGCGTGATCTGGTTCTCGATCCTCGGCGCCTTGCCTTTTGCTTTGATGCTTCCGGCCGCGAACTTGTTCTGGACGGTTGTGCTCAGCATCATGATCAGCCTGATCATGGCGAGCGCGTTTTCATCGATCCTCATTTATGCGATCGATCTGGTGCCGCATCGCGTCGGCCTGGTTGGCGGTCTCTTTTATGGTCTGGCATTCGGGCTCGGCGGTTTGGCCGCTGCCGTGCTCGGCCTGCTGGCCGATCGCATCGGGATCATCCAGATGTTCGCGCTGTGCGCCTGGCTGCCGGCGCTTGGCCTGCTGACTTTCCTGCTGCCACGCGCCTCATTGCAGGCGCGCTGATTGCGATTGCCCCGAGGTTGCATTCTGTGGCATGCCAGATGCAACCGTTGACCCAAGGGCAACGCGTGCGCCGCACGTGAATACCAAGTAAGCCGGCCGAAAGAGCCGGTTCCATCGGGAGGGAAATGATAATGTCAAAATATCTCAAGGCGATGCATCGCCGCCACGTGCTGGCTGGTCTCGTTGCCGCGCCGGCCATCTTCACGTTCGGCTCTCGCGAGGCCCGTGCCGCCAGCACGCTCAAGATCTCGCACCAGTTCCCTGGTGGCACCATCGATCAGGGCGACTTCCGCGACCGCCTCTGCCGCATCTTCGGCCGCGAAGTCGAAAAGCGCACAAATGGCGGCTTGAAGTTCGAGGTATACGCCAACTCATCGCTGATGAAGACGAACGCCCAGTTCTCCGCGATGCGCAAAGGCGCACTCGACATGTCGTTTTATCCCATGCCGTACGCCGGCGGCGAAATCCACGCCTGCAATCTCGGCCTCATGCCGTGCCTCGTCACCAGCTACGAGCAGGGCACCAAGTGGAAGACCGCCGAAATCGGCAAGGCACTTAACAAGATCATGGAAGATAAGGGGATCAAGATGATCTCCTGGGTCTGGCAGGCCGGCGGCGCGGCGTCACGCGGTAAGCCGGTCGCATCGCCAGAAGACGTCAAGGGCATCAAACTGCGCGGCGGTAGCCGCGAGGTCGATCTGATGTTCACGGCCGCCGGTGCATCCGTGTCCACCATGCCATCCAACGAAATCTACATCGGCATGCAGACAGGTTCACTTGATGCCGCAGTCACCTCATCAACCAGTCTGATTTCGTTCCGCCTGGAAGAGCTCGCCAAGTCGCTCACAACCGCACGCAAGGGCTCATTCTGGTTCATGCTGGAGCCACTGATGATGTCGAAAGCCATCTTTGATGCGCTGCCGGCAGACCAGCAGAAAGCCATCTTGGATGTCGGTGTCGAGATGGAGGCCTGGGGCATGGCCGAAGCCAAGAAGGACGACGAGGAAGTCGCCAAAGTATACACAGCCAAAGGTGTACAGGTGGCTGATTTCTCCGACGCCAATCTGGCCGCCTGGCGCAAGATCGCCGAAGAGAGCGCGTGGAAAGACTTCGTGTCGAAAGGCACCGAAGCCGCCGATCTCCTGAAGCTCGCCCGCGCGATTTCGTAATGCCATCGCACCAAGCGGAAACTTTAACACTTTCGTCATTCCGGCGAAGGCCGGGACCCACGACAAGTGGGTAAGGCCCTCGGTGGAAGCCTCATGCGCAAGTGCTGAAAATTGCAATCTTGAACGAGTGACAGTGTGAGATGAATTCTTGCTTGTCGTGGGTCCCGGCCTTCGCCGGGATGACGATGGAGTCAGAATAGAACTCAAGCTGCACACGTCAAAGGACATGGAGTTCTCTTATGGCCGGTGGCGTAGCGCATGATGCGATCCTTGCGGGGCCGGAGACGGCGACGCGCGTGGGCGGTGTTGCGGGCGCGCTCAACGCGCTGAATGAATGGGCCTTCAAGCTCTCTGCCATCGCCCTCGTCGTCGCCGCGATCGTGCTGACCGGCGGCGTCATCTTCTCTCATCTCACCAAAACTGGCGTCGCCTGGCAGGACGAGGTGACGATCTTCCTCATCTCCGGTGCCATCTTCATGTCCGCCGCTGCCGTGCAGGCGCGTCGCGGGCACATCGGCATCGAGGTGCTCGACCATCTGCTGCCGGCCTCGGTGAACAACGCGCGCCGCGCCATCATCGATGCCCTCGTCCTGGCGTTCTGTCTGATCTTTGCGTGGAAGTCCGGCGCATTGTTTTTAGAGGCCGTGCACGAGGGCCAGACGTCTCAATCCGCATGGGGCCCGCCGCTCTGGATCCCCTACTCCGTGCTTACCATCGGCATGGCGCTGCTCGCCGTGCAGGTGGCGGTGCAAGTCGGCCAGCGCTCCCTGATCACGCTCGGACTTGTCGTTCTTACAGTGCTGGCCTTCGCCTTCTGGCAGCGTCCGCCGAAAGCGCTGATCACCGGTCTGCCGCAGTGGCAGATCGGCGTCGCCTACTGTGTCGCAACGCTGTTGATCATGTTCTCGGGCATGCCGATTGCGTTTGCGCTCGGTATTGTCGCGCTGAGCTTCATGCTGCTGTTCATGCCATCGGCATCAGTCGATACAATCGCCCAGAACTTCTACGAAGAACTGTCCAACGTTATCATTCTGGCCATCCCGCTGTTCATCTTGAAGGGCGCAGCCATCGGTCGGTCCAACGCCGGCAAGGATCTCTACTCGGCGCTGCATGCCTGGCTTTACAAGATCCCCGGCGGCTTGGGCGTCGCCAACACGGTCGCCTGCGGACTGTTCGCCGCCATGGCGGGGTCATCGCCGGCGACGTGCTCAGCCATCGGCTCTGCCGGCATTCCGGAAATGCGCCAGCGCGGCTACTCCGGTGGCTTTGCGGCCGGCATCATTGCCGCTGGCGGCACGCTCGGTATTCTGCTGCCGCCATCCGTCACCATGCTGCTCTACGCGGTCGCCGCTGAAGTGTCGCTCGGTAAGCTGTTCCTCGCCGGCATCGGCCCCGGTATTCTGCTGATCACAATGTTCGCGGTTTACTCGGTATTCCGGTATCGCAAAGAACATCGCATGGCGCTCAAGGTCGCAGCTGACACCGGCGTCCGCTCCGCCATGCTGAACGAAGAAAGTTATACCTTCCGCCAGAAGGTCGGCATGATCACCTGGGTCATGCCATTCGTGTCGATCCTCGCGGGCGTGATGGTCGTGCTCTACGCCGGTTGGGCAACGCCCTCAGAAACCGCGGGCGTCGGCGCAATCTTGGCGCTGCTCGTCATCAGTGTGATGTACGGCATTTGGCGCCCATCCAAGATCATGCCGATCCTGACCGGCACCCTGCGTGAATCGACCATGCTGCTGATGATTATCGGCATGTCATTGCTCTACGCCTACGTGATGAGCTACCTGCAGATCTCACAATCGACCGCAGCCTGGGTCATCGCGCTCGGCCTATCGAAATGGGTGCTGCTGACAGCCATCCTGCTATTCGTCATCGTGCTCGGCTTCTTCCTGCCGCCGGTGTCGATCATCCTGATGACCGCGCCGATCATTCTGCCGCCACTGAAGGCCGCCGGCTTCGATCTGATATGGTTCGGCGTTGTGATGACCATCGTCATGGAGATGGGCCTCATTCACCCACCCGTCGGCCTCAACATCTTCGTCATCAAGAACATCGCGCCAGATATTCCATTGTCCGACATCATCTGGGGCACGCTGCCCTTCCTGCTACTGATGGCGGTCGCCGTATTCCTCTGCTGCATCATGCCCGACATCGTCACCTGGCTACCGCGGGTCGTGATGAAGTGACAAAAAAGGGCGGCCTCTGAGCCGCCCTTTTTGTTCTGGTGCACGTCCTGGGGTTACTCCGCCGCGTCCATGATTTCGGCGTCGCCCGTCTCCGCGCTGTAACGCTGCAGCGCAACGTCAGCGGCATTTTCGCCGAGCATGCCGAGGGCGTGCATGTAGACTTCGAGGACGCTGTCTTCTTCCTGCCGCTCGGTCTTGGATTTTTTGCGCAGGCGAATGATCTGCCGCATGACCTTAACGTCGAAGCCGGTGCTTTTGGCTTCGAGAAACTTGTCGCGGATGTCGCCGGCCAACGCCTTCTTCTCTTCTTCCAGCCGTTCGATCTGCTCGATGAACTGGCGAAGTTGGTCCTGGGCCGCTTTCTGCAACGTCGACATGAATTGATCCTCGGGAGCTTTGGGTGCGTTCGAGCACAGGGTCGCAAACTTGCGGGCACGCACACACAAGCCCTTTGCTGCATGATGTGTAGTAGCCGTCCGCGATCAGCGGCAAGCCGTGTGCGTGAATGATCCAGAGAAATCTCGTTTGTGTGGACAAGCGGTTGACTGTGCGCTTTAGCGCGCATGCCCGACGCTGTCAGAAGGTGGTCCGGTCGCCGTTAGCATGCACCGCCGCAAGCACCGCACCCACCGCCTCGTCGTGCGTCGTATCCGTTGTGTCGATAGCCGCGTGCGCACGCGCATACAGCGGCTTGCGGCGCTCAAGAATGGCGCGTAGATCGTCCATCGCTTGTGGATGGTCGGCCATTGGCCGCAGATCGCCCTGTGCCATCACACGGGCCATGTGGCTTTCAGGTGCCGCCTTCAGCCACACCACCCGGCAAGTCGCGAGCAGGAGCTCGTAAGCTGCAGGCTCCGTCACCAAGCCGCCGCCCGTCGCGATGACCACTCTCTCATGCTGATCGATGACAGCTTCCAGGCACCGCATCTCATGCTGCCGGTAACTGTCCTTTCCCTGCAGCGCGAAAATTTCTGAGAGTTCCATGCCAGCGGCGCGTTCAATCTCGCGGTCGAGCTCAACGAACGGCACATCGAGCACTTTTGCCATGGCACGGCCGATGGTGCTTTTGCCGGCCCCCCGCAGACCGATTAATGCAATACGATGGCTTGGACCCTGCGAAATCGCTGGAATGACTCGGGCCACAAGGCGTCTGGCCTTTATGAGATCAGGGGGCGACAGACGCGCTAGAATGGTGATGGCGGCGGTCAGTTCCGCGGAGGGCTCGGGCCGCTCCGACAGGAGAGTGTCGATGTCCATTTTCAAAGCCGTCGCGATGCGGCGGAGAACCATCAGCGATGCATTGCCTGAGCCCGCCTCCAGATCCGCCAAATAGCGCTCGGAAACACCTGAGGCCTGCGACAGCGCCTTACGGGTCAATCCAAGGTGATCACGCGTGTTTCGGACGCGCTCCCCAACCCGCAACAAGTAGCTGGTGTCGTCGGCCGTCTTGCCGCGGCGATGGTCTTTGGCGGGTCGAGTGTCTTGAGGCACGTGGTGCGTCATCCTGCAGTGTGATGCACTACAGTACGCTAAACTGCAGTATTATGCAGAAAAAAGTGAATCAGACTCCAGCTACTTGCCGCCGGCACTTTTCCAAGTCGAGGCAGGCAACATCAGCGACTGGATCGTGCTGGCAATCTCGCGGACGTCTGTGACGGCGCTGTCATAGCAGGCGATGGCGTCGTCCGGCATCAGATACGGGTTCACGGCGTCTCGGTCCGGGCTCAGCACCATGTCCTCGATGGAGCGCTGAATGACCTCGGTCTCCATCGTCTTCGGATTGCGACTGATCAGCACGGCGTACCGCGCCGCGTTCGAGGCGCGCGATCCGCCCACGCAGTTCGCTGACACCAGTCCTGCAAGTAGTCGCGTGCCGTAAGGCACGCTGGAGGCATCGCGGTTGTTGTTGGCGGCGTTGTTGGAGAAGGCCGGTGCCGACAAGTTCGACATGAACAAGCGGATGCCGGGCGGCGTGATCTGTGAGGGCCGCACCAGCGCCGACTGGAAGCACGGCGCTTCCGGCACCTGGATGTGATCACCCTCGATGAGCGGCATGTCGTCCACCGGCGCACCCGTCAGCGCCCCTTGCCAGTTGAGCACGAACGTTTGTCTGCCCCGTCGCACCGTCACGCGCGATAGATCGGCATCGGGCCGGATGCCGCCAGCCGTACGCAGCGCCGTCGCAACAAAGCGGTCCATCGGGCTGTCGCCGAACTTGGCGATAGCGCGCTCTGTTTTGTCTGCCGGTGCGATGTGATTGATCGTGACCCGACCAGGGATAAAGACCGCACCCGCCACCGAAACATTGATGGGCGCATAGAGGACGGGCCTGACACTGATGAGAAATTTATCCGGCTTAAACACGCCAGCTTTCACCAGCGCCGTCTCAATCCGCTTGCTCAAGTCGGTGTTGGTCAAGCCAAGCGCCTCAACCTCGCCGGCAAACGGCAAAATGATCCGTCCGTCAGCATTCACGGCATAGTCGCCAGTGAATTCGGGCGAGCCCGGCACGAGGAGATTGACCCGGTCGCCAGGCGAGTAACGCATCGTCAGTTGCGAGCGCGCTGGGACGTGTCGGGCGCTCGGCTCCGACGGCATCATAAAGCTGGACGCACCAGCCGGCGCACACACGCCCTGGGTCGCAATCAGCGGTGCCGTATGCCGGGAGGCCCACACACTGCGACCGTCAAGAGAAGCCATTTTCTCTTTATCGAACAGCGGCTTCGCTTTGTTTTCAGGGATTTGAAGGGCGCTGCAGCCAACCAGCACGACGGCCGCGATAAGACAATGAGAGCCTGCGCGGAAGGCGCACCAAACCCGCCGCAGCCATACGGTTGCGCGCGGAACGTCGAACTCTTGTCCTACTTGAAACAATGCAACCCCAACGCAACCGACAAGCGCCCGAACTTGGACGCATGCATACAGCGACCGACCAGCAGCTGCCGGAACGGACGACGGCTCGGATACGCGAGCTCACAACAAGCTGGGGTGTATAAGGGGCCGCTGCACGTGGAGATATGGCCGAACGGTCGCGCCCCGCTACTTACTCGTCATGCGCGTGTAATTGCTCAGCTTTTCGCCGTTCATTGCTGTGGATAACCCGTTACCCGCGCGGGGCTTCGCCCGGTGCCAGCGTTTCCATTGCCAACGCGTGGATCGGCGTGCCGATCAAACTGGCCAGGGCCTGATTCACCAAGCGCTGTCTGGCAACGCGGGACAGCCCCGTGAACTTCTGCGATACAACGACCAGCCGGAAATGGCTGTCACCCGTCCCGGGTGATGAGCGATGGCCGGCATGCAGATGGCTCTCGTTGATCACCTCGAGCCGCGTGGGTTCTAGGGCGGCCATCAGCTGCGCATGAATTGCGGTTTCGACGGCGGTCTTCGATGACATGGCAGATCGTCCTTCTATGCAGATGGCGAACATGCAACGCGCTGCAGCCCTCCAGCTGTCAAGACCTTGTCTTGCAGCCACGCTCAACCGATACTCACCTCCATGAAACCGACCTCAAAATACTTTGACGGCATCCGGATCAAATCGGGCAGTGCTGGCAGCAAGCCGACCGTTCGCGGCTGCGACTGGAGCGGCTGTGAGCATCCGGGCACGCACAAGGCACCGAGAGCCCGAGGCGGCAACGGCCGCTATTATATGTTCTGCATCGACCATGTGCGGCAATATAACGCCAGCTACAACTACTTTGACGGCATGTCGGATGCGCAAGTTGCCCAGTTCCAGAAGGACGCGGCCACCGGCCACCGGCCAACCTGGAAGACCGGTGCTGAAGCGCTCAATCACGGCACCACCAAAGGGGCCCGGACGTCCGATCCAGAAACGCTCGGCTCTCAGAAAATCGATACAGCTAAAGACTTTTTCGCCTATCGGGCCAAGCGGATGGCTGGCGCTGCCGAGGAAGCGCCAAGGCGCTATGTGAAGCCCCTGGAGCGCCGTTCGTTGGAAACGATGAACCTGCCCGAAACGGCGACCAAGGCGCAAATCAAAACCCGGTTTAAGGAACTGGTTAAACTGCATCATCCCGACGCCAACGGGGGCGATACCCGGTCAGAGGATACGTTGCGCGAAATCATCCAAGCCTATAACATTTTGAAGTCTGCGGGCCACGTATAGGGCTTGTGGCATGTCCGGTCGCAGAGCGCGCCCCGGACACCAGACACATCCAAGAGATCAAGAGGCATCGGCGCGTCACTGCATCGGCATGTGGCGGGCCCTCTGACGAGGACGACGAGACAGAACATGCGCGCTGCTGCTTCCTCCGCGGCCCCAACGGCCGGTACCCCAAGGCTCCCCGACACTACGATGTCCGTGCGCAAAGCGTTCGGCTTCGAAAGCGACCTTGAGGTCAAAGCCTATAGTGAGCGCTCCGAACACGTGCCCGATTTCGATCCGGACTATCTGTTCAATCGCGACGTGACCTTGGCAATCCTCGCAGGGTTTCAGCACAATCGCCGGGTGATGATCCAGGGCTACCACGGCACCGGCAAGTCGACCCACATCGAGCAGGTCGCGGCCCGTCTCAACTGGCCGTGCGTGCGCGTCAACCTCGACAGTCACGTCAGCCGCATCGATCTTGTCGGCAAAGACGCCATCGTGCTCAAGGACGGCAAGCAGATCACCGAATTCCGCGAAGGCATTCTGCCTTGGGCGCTGCAAAACAACGTCGCGCTCGTGTTCGACGAATACGATGCCGGCCGTCCTGACGTCATGTTTGTTATCCAGCGCGTGTTGGAAACGTCGGGCAAGCTGACCCTGCTCGATCAATCGAAGGTCATCCGCCCGCACCCCGCGTTCCGGCTGTTTGCAACGACGAACACCATCGGCCTTGGTGACACCAGCGGCCTCTATCACGGTACGCAGCAAATCAACCAAGGCCAGATGGACCGCTGGTCGATTGTCTCGACGCTCAACTATTTGCCGCATGACGACGAGGCGCGCATTGTCCTCGCCAAGGTGAAATCCTTCGCCAAGACAGAAGCCAAAAAGAAGCAGGTCTCCAACATGGTCCGCGTGGCTGACTTGACGCGCTCGGCCTTTATCAATGGCGATCTGTCCACCGTCATGAGCCCGCGCACGGTCATGACCTGGGCCGAAAATGCTGAGATCTTCGGCAACATTGGCTTCGCGTTTCGACTCACGTTCCTCAATAAATGCGATGAACTCGAACGCCCGTTGGTCGCCGAATTCTATCAACGTTGCTTCGGCGAAGATCTCCCAGAAAGCGCCGCCAACGTTGCGTTGAGTTAAGGTTTAGCAATGTATGGATTGCACATTAAGGGGCTCGCGCATTGCGCGGGCCCTTTTTTCAGTCCCCCGACAGCGCCCTTAAGAACCGTCGCATCTGCACTTCGCGGTCGGGGGCAACGCCCAGCGAGCGGCGTTCGGCACGGGCACGCGCTTCGTTCTGGTCGCTGGTCGCGATGATCGTAACCTGCGCCTCGTCCATGGCAGAACTGACCGGACGATAGTCGTCGCCTTTGTCGGGATCGTTATCGGCCCACTTGGCGACGGGCGCTCGGCTCGGGCGTGATGTTGGCATCGCTGGGCGATCCGAAAAAGGGAGCGGTGGCAAACGCGCATTGAGCATCGCGGGGACGGTTGGCGTGCGTGTAACAATGCGGACTTCGGCCTCCTCGATGCCAATCGCATGCGCGTCAAAGCGTGAACTGTCATCTTCAGTGTTGAGCAGATCCACCGCTTGCACGGGCTTAACCGTTGGTACGTGCACCGTCTCGACCGGCTCGGAGCGCGCGTCGGTAGCTTTCAGCTCCCGCGGCAGCAAAGTGGGAATGCGAAGCGCCAGCCCACCGAGAGCAGACGGCGGCACATGAGCGCTGTCCATCAGGAGTTGCGGCGCGCTTGGAACTCCGACAGCCGAACGCGCAACGGTGGTCGGCAAAGGTGGCGGTAGCGTGGGGAGTGGAGACGACACTTTCAGCTCCGGTACACCGGAGTGAGGGAGGTCTGCCTCAGGTGGCGTCGGAAGACAGTCAATCGCGTCATCAGTCCAAGAGATAGCATCTGCCGAAGGCACTTGGCCCGCCCGGTCACCGGCGTCGAGGCAAGCGATGGCAGCGTCGACAAATTGCCAAGCCATGAATTCCGGATCAGCGGCCAGTGTTTGCGTGAGGCGGTCGCGGAGCTGGTCGCTCTCCATGACATCGAGCCACTCACCCGCCACCTCACGTGCTTCCAGCTGTCGCAAGGCACGCCAGGCCTCGTTTCCGTCGAGGGCGGTCTCCAGGCAGTCGCGCGCTGCCGTCAGCGCCGTCAGCGAGGGCCGCTCAACCGATGTGGCGGCTTTCATGCCCGGCTGCAGGTCGGTCAACGGGTCCAGAACAGCGAGGTCCGATTCTTCGCGCAGCACAGCCGATGCTCCATCAAACCTGCCGGGACCACCGCCGCCGCGATCCGTTCGGTCATTATCGTTCGCCAATGCGCCCTCTGCGTTCCGAACGATAGAAAAGCAGATGTGTTTATGCAACGGGTACCCAAACAGCCTCTTGACCGGATGCAGCGGGGTCGGCGATGCAGAAGGCATGCCGAGCCGAGGCGGCACGGAGCTCTCACAAGGGGCATACCGGCAGATGCTTAACGCGCAGAGGCTCGAGTGAGCAGACTAATGACCGAAGCGCGCGCGATCTGGAACGCGGTCTACGAACTGTTCGCGGATAGTGGGTTCTCCATGGCCGGAGCGGTCGCCTACTCGTTCGTGCTGGCACTGTTCCCATTTTGCATCTTTCTCGGTGCCTTTGCGGGCTACTTCGGCGGCGCAGGACTGGCGCGCGCGGCCGTCGAGCAGCTTTTCCATGTGTTGCCAGAGTCCGTCGCATCAGCCATCGAACCCGAGGTCATGGCCGTCATGGGCCAGAGCCGGTTCGGCCTGTTGACGGTGGGTGCATTAATCGCCTTGTTCTTTGCCACCAGCGCCATTGAGAGCCTTCGGGCAGCGTTGAATGTCGCCTACCGCGTGCGCGAGATGAAGTCGTACCCCGCGTGCATTCTCCAAAGCATGGTTTTGGTGCTGCTCAGCGCGCTCGGCCTGCTCGCCATGACGTGGGGCATTATCGTCGGCCCGCAACTGGCAGCGAAGTTCCGGCCGTCCTGGCTGCTCTGGATGGCCGACGAAAGCTGGATGACCTTCATGATCCGGTATGTGATCGTTGCCGCAACCGTCGGCATCCAGCTGCTTGCCTATCATATGTTTCTTGCAGCCGGACAACGCAGCATGCAGGACGTGCTTCCAGGCGTCGCGCTGAGCCTCGTGCTGTGGATCTTGCTCGCGAACGTCTTTACGCGCTGGCTGCAGGTCAATGACTACTCTCGCTTTTATGCCGGCCTGACGCAGCTCATGAGCGCGCTGGTCTTCTTCCAGATGGCGGCAATTATTGTCATTCTGGGAGCCGAGGTAAACCGCGCGCTCGCCGAAGTGCGTCAGCGAAGTGCATCGACCTGATCGAATAGGCAATGCCGCAACGGTGCCGCTCCAGAGTAGGCCCAGTTACACGCGTCGCTCCTTGATGGTGTTCATAACGAAGCTCGTTTCGATCGAGGCAACGCACTTGAGCCGCGCAATCTTCTCTTTGATAAACCGTTCGTACTGATGAAGGTCGCCGGTCATGATCTTCAGAATGTAGTCGCGCGATCCGGTCACCAAGTGACATTCGAGAACTTCGTCCCAAGTGCGCACCGCGTCCTCGAACATCACAATTTCATCCTCGTTCTGGCGACTGAGGCGGATCGTGGCGATCGCCGCCATGGTCCATCCGTGCGCTGACGGCGCAACCAGGGCCGTATAGCCGCGGATGACGCCCTCCTGTTCGAGACGGCGCAGCCGCCTCAGGCAAGGCGACGGCGACAGGCCGACGCGCTACGCGAGGTCGTGATTGGAAATGCGGCCATCTTCAATCACCGCACGCAAGATTCGGCGATCAATATCGTCAAGCAGATTCATGCGCAGTTCCAGTTTTTATTGGCAGTTATTGGCTCATTTTGGGGGCGGTAGAGCTGAAATTGCAAGAAAATTTCTGTGTTATTGGCATAGTATGTTGCAATCTGTTTCAGGAGATCTCCATGGCTTCGCCACGTCCATCGAAGACCTTTGTCGGTAATCACCCTCTCAAACCCGAAACCCTGATGCTGGGATACGGGTACGATCCGATGCTGTCGGAGGGGGCCGTCAAGCCGCCGATCTTTCTCACGTCCACGTTTGTGTTCGGCACGGCGGAGGAAGGTCGCGATTTCTTCGACTACGTTTCGGGGCGGCGGACGCCCCCGGCGGGGACTGGCGCAGGTCTCGTCTACTCGCGTTTCAATCATCCCAACAGTGAGATCGTCGAAGACCGGTTGGCCATCTACGAGGGCGCCGAAGCAGCAATTTTGTTCTCGTCCGGCATGTCGGCGATCACCACCAGCCTGCTCACGTATGCGCGGCCCGGCGACGTTGTGGTTCATTCACAGCCCCTCTACGGCGGCACGGAAACGCTGCTGACGCGGACGATGTCGCAGTTCGGGATCGCCACAGTCCCTTTCATTGACGGCGTGAACGAGATCACGATCCGTGCGGCTCTAAAAGCGGCCCGCAAGAAGGGTCGAGTGTCCGTCGTGCTCATCGAAACACCGTCGAACCCCACCAATACGCTCGTCGATGTTGCGCTCGTGCGCCGTCTTGCCGACGAGATCGGTGTCGAGCAGGGCCACCGCCCGGCCGTCATTTGCGACAACACATTACTCGGGCCCGTATTCCAGCGGCCGCTCGATCATGGAGCGGACCTCTCGGTCTATTCGCTGACCAAGTATGTTGGTGGTCACTCGGATTTGATTGCCGGCGCGGCGCTTGGGTCGAAGGCCGCAATCGGTGCGGTCAAATCACTGCGCAGCGGGATCGGCACCGGGCTCGATCCGCATTCCTGTTGGATGCTCGGCCGTTCCCTGGAGACCCTGAGCCTCCGGATGGAGCGGTCGAATGCCAATGCGCGGGTAGTTGCGGAATTCCTGCGCGATCATCCAAAGGTGGGAAAGGTTCACTATTTGCCGTTCCTGGCCGCCGGCCCCGACCGCGCCTGTTTCGAACGGCAATGCACGGGGGCTGGTTCGACCTTCTCCTTCGACATTGTCGGCGGGCAGGCGGAGGCCTTTGCTTTTCTCAACGCACTGGAAGTATTCAAGCTCGCGGTCAGCCTGGGTGGGACAGAGAGTTTGGCGAGCCACCCGGCCGCGATGACGCATTCGGGTGTGCCAGCCGATGTGCGGGCTCGCATTGGCGTTCTGGAGACGACGATCCGCCTTTCGGTAGGGATCGAGCACGCAGATGATCTCGTCGCCGACATTGCCCATGCGTTGGCAAAGATTGGTTAGGCTGCAGGTTCACCATTCATCAACGCGCGAGACAGCCGCCGATGCCGCTCAATCTCGCGCGGTAGATCAATGGTGAGCATCTGGCCGCCGCGCACCACCACGCGGCCATTGACAATGACGGTCGCAGCCTTTGGTGGCCCGCAGAACACAAGCGCTGCTACCGGATCCCAGTCCGCGCCTGTCATTTCGATCGTGCCGAGCTTGAAGAGTGCCAGATCAGCGCTCATGCCCGGTGCAAGGTGACCAATATCGTCGCGGCCAAGCACACGCGCGCCGCCACGGGTTGCCAGTTCCAGCGCCTGCCGCGCACTCATGGCTGCAGCGCCGCGCCCCACCCGCTGCAGCAGCATGGCCTGCCGGGCTTCGTTCAACAGGTGTCCGCTATCGTTTGAGGCAGACCCGTCAACGCCCAGCCCGACCGGTACGCCTGCCGCCAACATGGCACCAATCGGCGCGATGCCGCTGGCGAGCCGCATGTTGGAGCAGGGGCAGTGCGCCACGCCTGTGCCGGTGCGGCCGAACAACGCCATCTCGCTCACATTGAGTTGCACGCAATGGGCATGCCAGACATCGGGGCCAGTCCAGCCGAGTTCTTCGACATAGTCGCCAGGTCGCTTGCCGAAGCGAGCGAGTGAGTACGCGATATCTTCCACGTTTTCGGCGAGATGCGTGTGAAGGCCGACGCCTTTTTGCCGCGCCAGGATCGCCGTATCGCGCATCAGCTCGCGGCTGACCGAAAACGGCGAACACGGTGCCAGCGCTATGCGCAGCATCGCGTGACGTTTCGGATCGTGAAACCGGTCCACCAGCCGCTCGCAGTCCCTGAGGATTGAAGGCTCGGCCTCCGTCAGAATGTCCGGCGGCAGGCCGCCTTTGCTTTCACCGATGCTCATCGAACCGCGCGTGGCGGTGAAGCGCAGACCCGTCGCCTGTGCGGCTTCGATCTCGTCGTCAAGCCGGCTCCCGTTCGGAAACAGATAGAGATGGTCTGACGATGTGGTGCAGCCCGACAGCGCCATTTCCGCCAGACCAATAGTGACCGCGGCTTTGACATGGTCTGGCGTGAGGCGCGCCCAGATTGGATACAGCGTCTTGAGCCATCCAAAGAGCGGTGCGTCTTGTGCAGCCGGCACAGCGCGCGTCAGATTTTGCACCAGATGGTGGTGCGTATTGACCAAGCCAGGCAGCACGACGTGATCGCTGGCATCGATGGTAGTATCAGCAGTCTGGGGCAGATCAGCGGTTGCGCCGACCTGTTCGATCACGCCATCGCGCGCAAACACTGCTCCATCGACAATCTCGCGACGCCCGCCGTCCATCGTGGCGAGAACTGCGGCATGTTTGACAAGCAGCGTCGGCATGGTGGGCCCTTGCTCAAGCCAGCGATAGAGATGGCGCATATGTCACGCTTTGGCTGAGATGTCACACCGGTGACACCTCACGGACTTTTGAGCAGCGGCGGCGCTTTGTGCTTGCAGCACCAAGCCGTCACCAGCACATTAGCGAAAACGCGAATCACATTATCCGCGTTCCGGAGACAGACCCGATGCACACTTTCGCGCGCGCATCCGTGCCGTTCAAAATTGCAATCGCCGCGTTGGCCGTTTCTGCGGGCGGGCTGCCGGCATTTGCGCAGATTAAACCGTGCGCCAATCCCGCCGGGCTTGGCGTGTCGCGCGTCGTCGAGATTGATACGACAGGTGGTCCGGGGTTCGGCTTCGAGCACTACAAAGCCTATGATTTTCTCGAGCCGCGTGAAGTGGTGCTGACATTCGACGATGGCCCGCAGAAGTTCCACACTGAAGCGGTTTTGGCGGCGTTGGCCAACCACTGCACCAAGGCGATTTTCTTCTCCATCGGCAAGATGGCGCTGGGCTATCCCGAAATCATCCGGCGCGTCGCCTCCGATGGTCATACCGTGGGAACCCATACCTGGAGCCACCAGAACATCCGCAAGCGTAAGACAGCTGCCGAAGCAGTCGATGAAATCGAACGCGGCATGAGTGCGGTTCGCCGCGCCGTCGGTGGCCCTATCGCACCATTTTTCAGATATCCCGAACTGGCCGATAGCCCAGAGTCGCTCGCCCACCTGCAGTCACGCAACATCGCGATGTTCTCGACCGATATCGACAGCTTCGATTTCAAAATCCGCACACCGGAAGTGATGGTCAAATCGGTGATCGACAAGCTGGAAAAGAAGGGCAAGGGCATCGTGCTGATGCACGACATCCAGCCAGCCACCGCCCGGGCCGTGCCGCTCCTGCTGACCGCGTTGAAGGCCAGTGGTTTCAAGGTCGTGCAGATGAAGGCCAAGAGCGAGCTCAAAACTCTGCCTGAATTCGATGCAGCCATCGAGCAAAACGTCAAAGGCCTCGGCGTCGCCGGATCGGAGCGACCTGCATCATCCGTGATCCGGACAGTCGAAACAGAAAAACCATCCAAGCTTGGTGCGGATACGACTGCCGCTCCAGCCGTTGGGTCACCCGCCGGACAACCGGTGCCTGGGAATCCTGGCATGCCTGTTGAGAGCCGCGCGGTCGTCGCCGACCCAGCCACGCCGGGTACTGCCGGCGCAACGCCGCGCAAATGGTTCTGGCAAAACTGACAGTGCTGGCACCTTAGTTGCGCTTGGCCATATGGCAACCGTCGAGACACCGCTGAAGCTGCATCTCGCACGCCGCACGATTTGAAGTGGCCTTGTAGCAAGCACCGAATGCGGCACGGCATTGATCCGAGCAGCCGGTCCCTTGCGCAAGGACGCCGCATGTCGGGCCAGACGCCGACAGCAATAGGCCTAATGCCGCTGCTGTAAGCAGTCGTGACAGGCTTTGCCGAAATGTCGTGAACCCGTTCATGACGCAGGACCTCGTGGCTCGCGTCGCGCCGCATTTCTGGCCAAAGCCGAAGCGCCGCAACCCGCATGCCAGTGAGATAAGGCATGGGCCATGAACGCGTCCTGAACGCCTTTTGTTCTTTGTTTTCAGGGTTCAGAAACGGTACTCGTCGAATACCGGCCGGACCGACCCGCCCCAGGGGCCATGATAACGCGCGAGAATCTCGTCCGCCGTCGTCTGGCCAGAACTGAGAACGGTCTCAAGAGTTTCAAGGTAGATGCGCTCGTCCTGACCGCCTGGACGAAGCCTCGCGCGCCGCTTCAAGCCAGCGGTGGCGATCACCAGCGTTGAACGCGCAACATCGCGGACATGGCCCTTGCGAAAGGGTGTCGCCAAGCCGCGGGCGGGCACGCCATCGCGCATCGTGGTGCGCTCTTCGGGCGTCCAATCTTTAACCAGATCCCACGCGGCATCCAACGCTTGCGTATCGTAGAGCAACCCGACCCAGAACGCCGGCAGCGCAGCAATGCGCGGCGCGAGGCCACCATCGGCACCGCGCATCTCAAGAAAACGCTTCAGGCGCACGTCGGGGAAGAGCGTCGTCAGGTGATCGGCCCAATCATCGATGGTCGCCGTATGTGCCGCCAATTCCGGCCGGCCGAGTTTCTGCGCAAGCGTGCCCGCCATGAAATCCCGGAACGAGGCACCAGCCACATCGATGTACTGCCCGTCGCGGTAAATGAAATACATCGGTACATCGAGCGCATAGTCGACGTAACGCTCGTAACCCATGCCGGTCTCAAACGCGAAAGGCAGGTTGCCCGTGCGGGCGCGGTCCGTATCGCGCCAAATCTCGCCTCGCATGGACTGAAATCCATTGGGTTTGCCTTCTGTCAGCGGCGACGTGGCGAACAGGGCTGTCGCAATCGGCTGCAACGCCAATCCAACGCGCAGCTTCTTGACCATGTCGGCTTCGCTGTCGAAGTCGAGATTGACCTGGATCGTGCAGGTGCGGAACATCATATCGAGGCCATAGCTGCCGACCTTCGGCATGTAGCGCGACATCACAGCGTAGCGCCGCTTCGGCATGGTCGGGATCTCGGCGCGGGCCCAGGTTGGTGCAAACCCGAGACCGAGGGCCGCAATGCCAAGCTCGCCGCCAACAACCTTGACCTGCTCCAGGTGGACCCGCGTTTCGTCCGCCACATCGTGCACCGTTGCCAGTGGATCGCCGGACAGCTCAAATTGTCCGCCGGGTTCGAGCGACACAGTGCCGCCTGGCTCGCCGTGCGGACGCTTAAGCGCAATGGTCGTTTCGCCTTCCTTGATCGGCTCCCATCCGTATCGCGCAATAAGACCGTCAAAGAGCGCATTGACACCACGCGGGCCTGCGTAAGGGACCGGCGAGAGGGTGTCGGTATGGAACAGGAACTTCTCGTGCTCAGTGCCGATCCGCCAGCGATCAGCCGGCTTTTCACCCTTGGCGATCCAAGCGATGAGATCGTCCCGCGACCCGATCACGGGGCTCGGCGCGCTATCTTGACGTGTCGACATACTCGTCCTCGTGATCCTGGAATGATCCAGGCCGTCGCCGCACACCGGCGCGATGACGGGTTATGGTGGGTGAATGCACGGCTTACAAGTGCGGCACCGATAACACCTGCGTTGGTGGATGATGGCTAGGCTGACCACGCAACGCTAGCCCGGCGCGACCGCGATTGGTACAAGCGCTCAGCGCGGGGCTTTCGGCGTTTGAAACTTCGAGAACATCAGCGGGGTGACCACAGCGGCGTATTCTTCCGCATAGATGATCTCACGGTTCAGGGCCTCGAAGTCGAGATCATCTGGCTTGATCGTCCGGCACTCCTCGCGCGCCTTTTTCCATTGCCTTTCAGGCAGGCTTTCCATCGAGAGCGCACTGAATGTCGGCTGCCAGACACCTTTACCCCGGCCATGCGTCAGCAGCGCACCACGCCACTTAATGGTGCCACGCGGCAAGGTTCCAGCCGCGCCATGCCCGTTGCGGACGGGGGCTTGCGTCATGGTCAGCCGCATCTGGCCATTGGCGATTGAGAGCATGCTGTAGAGGCTGCG
Source organism: Hyphomicrobiaceae bacterium (assembly GCA_031379035.1). Lineage (GTDB taxonomy): Bacteria > Pseudomonadota > Alphaproteobacteria > Rhizobiales > Hyphomicrobiaceae > JABFRJ01. Next base: position 21,833 of record JANNEU010000488.1, read on the forward strand.
CTCCTCATTCATATACACCTCGCCGGTGTAGTGATTGTCATCGTGCATCCCGCCGTCTGAGATGTAGTTATTGTACTCGTCAAACCGCAGACACCGCTTCTGCTCATCGATGCTGATTTCGACGACGCCGCGGACGATGTTTTGTGCCGTCTGGAACGAGCGCCGATGCAGAAAATAGGTGCCAACCAAATAGCTGAAGTTCGCCGGTTCATACCCACCGTACTGCTCGACTGCTGACGGCAGGACCATATCGACGCCGATCGCGGCGGGTTCGATCCGGGCGGCCTTCAGGATCGCTGCCAGCGTGCGCCGCTTCAGCGGCAGAGCATCGGTCTCGCCCTCAGTCACGCACTTTTTGTAGGTGTTCAGAGCAACGCACAGAACGTTTTTGACGTACTCCGCCTCGCTGTGCGTATAGCCTTGCCGGTGCCGCAGCAGGGCGAGGCGTAACAGCTCACGCTGATGACTGGCGAGCACGATCATGACTGCCCTCGACGCAAACGCTGGATTTCACCGCAGGTTGGTGCGTCCGCAATGCAGCCCCACGGTCAGCTCTTACGTGAGTGCCCGCGCCCCGGCATGGACCGACGGCGTGCTCAAACTTCAGAACGATCCAAAAGAACCTATGGGCACTGATAGAGGTTGGCAAGCCACTGATAGATTTTGACAGTCAAAGGCACCGCCAATGACTATTCCGACGGCAAATGACCGAAAGTGCCAGAAAAACACGGCTCAAGTTAAGATGAACGCGCCATTGGTAGTCGGTACTGACGATCAGTGAATGAAATCTCCCTTGTTTTGAAAGACATCTGTTCACCGAAATTCGAGCTAATCCGTCATTTTGATGAGGCGCATTGCCCCATTCCGGCTCAACCGGCGACGCGTCAACCGCTAGGGGACCACTATGGATAAGCCCAGTCGAATCCCTTCTCCAACCGAGCCCGCCTCCACACCCGCTGCAACAGCCGCCGCCACCGCAGCCCGCCCATCGGCAATGCAAAAAAGCAGCGTATCACCCCAGATTCAAACACTACTGCAACACGCCAACCAGCGTGAGGCGCTGCGCGCTGTCCCTGAGCACGTGACGAGCAACATCCTAGCGTTCGCTTTGAATACGCTCTGCACGCCGCTTCTTATCGTGGATCGCACGCTTACAATCGCATTTGCGAATTCCGCCGCAGAAACGGCGCTTGCGGGAGGCCAGGTCTTGAGCCGCGCCGGTGGTCAGTTGCGCGTGGAATCGTCCGACAAGGCCCTCTTTCTGGACGCCGTCAACGCGGCTGGCCGTGGCTGTCCGCTGAAGCGTGCGCTCATCCTTCCGGGAACCACCAACAGCGCCGCTGCCCTTTGGTTCCGTCCGATTGACGGCTCGTTGCAGACGAGTTCGCTGCTCTGGAGCCGTGGGCTGGTCGTCATCTCGTTCCGGCTGTTGCCGACCCGGCCTGCGGTTTCAAAACCCCTGCTCTGCAAGCATTTTGCGCTGACACCAAAGGAGGCCGAACTGCTGTCCCATCTGGCGGGCGGTTGCTCGGTCGGCGACATTGCAGCGTTGATGCGGATCAAGACGTCGACGGTCCGGTCTCATCTGGCCAAGTGTTTCCAGAAAACCGGCACGCATCGGCAGCCCGACCTCGTGTCGCTCGTGTTGTCGCTCGCGTCCCCGGTCCAGGAGTAGCAGTCCCCCGTGCTGCTCCAAACGCCGAGGGGCGGTCCAATCCTGGACCGCCCCTCGGCTTATTCTGGCACCTGCCTGAAGCCTTCAGCGCCTGAAGCCTTCAGCGTGGTCAGATTACTTTTTCACGAGCGGGCAGTTGCCCTGATCGAGCGGACGCCAGGCATTTTCGGCTGGGATAGTCTTGACGAGCTTGGCGTAGTCCCACGGGCCCTTGCTTTCTGCCGGCGTCTTGACCTGCCAGAGATGCATGGGGTGCATATGGCGGCCATCCTCGCGGACCTTACCCTTGCCGAAGATGATGTCGTCGGTCGGCAATTCCTTCATCTTGGCAACGATCTTGGCACCATCGCGGGTCTGCGCGGCATCGATGGCTTTCAGGAAGTGCATCATCCCGCTGTAGTTTCCGCCATGGTTCATGGTCGGGTATTGTTTGCCGTTCATCTTTTCGACGAAGCGTTTCGTCCAGGCGCGGGTTTCGTCGTTCATATCCCAATAGAAGGCGTCTGTGAACTGGAGGCCCTGCGCGACTTTGAGACCGAGTGAGTGCACATCGGTCACGAATACGAGCAAGCCGGCCAAGCGTTGGCCACTCGATACAATACCGAACTCAGCCGCTTGTTTGATCGAGTTGATGGTGTCGCCGCCAGCATTGGCGAGACCGACAACTTTGGCTTTCGACGCTTGCGCTTGCAGCAGGAACGACGAGAAGTCGGCGTTGTTGATCGGCACCCGCACCTTGCCGACGACTTTACCGCCAGCCTTGTCGACGACTTTGCTGGTCTGGTCTTCGAGATCGTGGCCGAAGGCATAGTCGGCAGTGATGAAGAACCAGCTGTCGCCGCCGGTCGAAACGATGGCGCTGCCTGTGCCATTGGCGAGTGCGAAGTTGTCGAAGGTCCAGTGGACGGTGTTGGGTGAGCAGGCGTCGCCGGTCAGGCGGGTGGTGCCGGCTGATCCGTTGACCATCACCTTGTTCAGGCTCTTGGTCACGTCATTGACGGCCAGGGCAACGGCCGAGTTCGGCACGTCAAGCACCATGTCGACACCGTCGCGCTCGAACCATTCACGCGCTTTAGCGGACCCGACGTCAGGTTTGTTCTGGTGGTCGGCGAAGATGATCTCGACCTTCAGCTTGGTATTGGGATTGGCCTTCATGTAGTCTTCCAGTGCCATCCGGGCACCTGTAACCGAGCCTTGGCCCGTCGCGTCGGCGTAGAGGCTCGACTGGTCGTTCAGGACGCCGACTTTGACGGTGCCGTCGAAGGGGGCTTGTGCGAGGGCGGGTAACGCCGCAGCCGACAGCAGCCCGGCAAGCAGGGCTGGCAAAATTCTTTTCATACGTTTCTCCCTAGACTAACGCTTAAAGCGCCGCCTTATTAAGGCTTGAAGTTTGACGCTGCTGGAAAGCCTAAAGCACATTCAAGGGTGCCGTATAGGGCCTCCTGGCGAAAGACGTCGGCTTGCCGTACATATCGGCTCTGCACTTGGCCACGGTCACGGGGTCGCCTCAGTCTCGCGCCCGCCGTACGGTAAAGGATCATAGCTGTCATGATTGCGCATGCCGCGCCCCCTGCCTTGTCATTGTCCTCAAAGCTTGAGGACCCGTTCGGGCGTCACGTCAGCTACTTACGCGTGTCGGTCACAGATCGGTGCGATTTCCGCTGCGTGTACTGCATGTCAGAGCACATGACGTTCCTGCCGAAGAAGGAGTTGCTGTCGCTGGAGGAGCTGGACCGGCTGTGCACTGTTTTTGTGGGCAAAGGCGTGCGCAAGTTGCGGATTACCGGCGGGGAGCCGCTGGTCCGCAAGAACATCATGGCGTTGTTCGAAGGGCTGTCGCGGCACTTGAAGTCTGGCGCCCTGGAAGAACTGACGTTGACGACGAACGGCAGCCAGTTGCCGAAGTACGCGCAGCAATTGGCCGACTGCGGTGTGCGCCGCATCAACGTCTCGCTGGACACACTGAAGCCTGACCGTTTCAAGGCGATTACACGCTGGGGCGAGTTCGCCGACGTTGTGGCTGGGCTTGAGGCCGCTGAAAAGGCTGGCCTAGCGGTGAAGCTGAATGCGGTGGCACTGAAGGGCGTGAATGAAGACGAGATTGCCGATCTGGTTCGCTTTGCCCATGGACGCGGTGCCGACCTGACACTGATTGAGACCATGCCACTCGGTGATATCGACGGCGACCGGACGGATCAGTACCTGCCGCTGTCCATCGTGCGGGCGCGGCTGATGGATCAGTTTACGCTTGTTGATAATCCGTATCGCACGGGGGGGCCGGCGCGTTACGTGACGGTCAGGGAAACCGGCGGCCGTTTGGGTTTCATCACGCCAATGACGCACAACTTCTGCGAAAGCTGCAATCGTGTGCGGCTGACGTGTACGGGTACGCTTTATATGTGCCTAGGCCAGGACGATGCCGCCGATCTGCGCGCGCCGCTGCGTGCGAGCGACGATGATACCTTGGTTGCCAAGGCCATCGATGCGGCAATTGCGCGGAAGCCCAAGGGACATGATTTTGTTATTGATCGCCGCAGCCGTAAGCCGGCGGTCGGGCGTCACATGAGTGTGACGGGTGGGTGATGGCATCCCTGCATAGTGCCGCCCGGTGTTATATTACCGCCCTCTGTTCGAGACCGAGTGACCGCCATGGCCCGACTGCCTTTCCGATTGTTCTCCGAGGCAGGCGCAACGCGGCAAACGTTGCTGGCATTTACGATCATATCTGCGGTGCTGAATGGACTAGTAACAGCAAGCGTCGGCTCCTGGTTGGCGCACAGTTACTCGACGGCGCAGTCGCGGCGCGTCTCGATCAATGGTCTGTCAGGATTGCTCTATGATCGGCGGACGAAGGCAGGACTGGTCGTCTCGTCGCTGCGGCGCAACGCAGAGATCGATGAAGTGCGTCACCGCAAGCGCGGCTACGACGAAGCCTATGTCGATTGGAACAAGAACTTGCGGCAGAACCTGTTCGCCATCCGCGAGGTGATGGGCGAGACCGCGTTCACGTCGCTGGAACAGGACTTCGAGAAGTATCTCGTCGATCCGCTGGCCAAGATCGACGGCTGTGTGACGCGTGCGTACGATTTGAAGATCGCCGGTCAAGACCCGTTGAAAGAACTCGAGAGCTGCCGGATGGCGGATTTGTATCAGCTCACGCTCGATTGCGGGGCATCGTTCACCAACGAACTTTACAAACTGACGACTATTTCGTTGCTCCCGTTCACGGGACCGCGCGAGGTTGATCGCGCTGCCGCGCGCGCTCGCATTGGGAAGGCCTGCGCACGGCCCACATCATGAATGGTATCCTGCAATCGGTGTGGCAAAGCCCGGCGGGGGTGCGGCTGCGGCTGCTCTGGCGTACATTGGAGCGCCTGCCGCCCAATGCGCGCGGGATTACGTCGATGCTCGGTGCCATGGCGGCATTTGCGCTTGGGGATGCGGTGATGAAGCTGCAAGCGGGGCGCATGCCGCTCGGCGAGTCGCTATTTCTGCGCGGGCTAATGGCAACGGCGCTGATCTGGGCGTTTGCGCGTCAGATGGGTGTACGTTTGGATCTCGCCGCTTTGAAGGATCGATTTTTGATGTGGCGGACGTTGGGCGATAGCGCGGCGTCGTTTCTTTACATCGCGGCCTTGGGTCGAGTGCCTTTGGCTGATGCGGGTGCGATCATGCAGATCAATCCGCTGGCCGTGACGGCTGGGGCCGCACTGTTTCTCGGCGAACACGTGGGTTGGCGGCGCTGGACGGCAACAGCGGTGGGATTTGTCGGCGTCCTGTTGATCATTCAGCCGGGCACGGCGGGTTTTTCCTGGGCCAGTCTATTGGTGATCGGTGCCGTGCTGACGTCGGCGGGCCGCGATCTCGTGACGCGACGGCTCGATGCATTGCCGACGGTCGTCGTCATCGCCGCTGCAGCATCGGTAACGACAGTGCTCAGTCTGGCGTTGCTGCCGTTTGAGACGTGGCATCGGCCGGCGTTCTTTGATCTGCTGCGCCTTGCCATCGCGGCCGTGTGCGTATTGATCGGACAGTTGCTCGTGGTCATTTCAATCCGCTCCGGTGATATGTCGGCGGTGGTGCCGTTCCGCTATTCGGCGATTGTGTGGACGTTGCTGCTCAGCGTGCTGATCTGGGGCTATGTGCCGAATACGATGGCGTTGTTGGGCATTGCGATTGTCTCCGGCGCAGGCCTCTACGCGTTCTATCGCGAGCAGAGCTTGAAGCGTCAGGGTCGAATGCCATGACGTCGACGGCTGTCGGCAATTCTCCGGCATCGGCGCGCGCTGATGTGATCGGCATTGTTGCCATGGCGGCCGGCAATGCGTTGCTGGTCGTCAACGACACGTTCGTCAAGCTGGCTGCCGGTGTGCTGCCGATGTCGGAGGTGATTTTTCTCCGGGCAATTGTTGCGACGGCTTTGCTGCTGCTGGCAACACGGATCGCCCTCCCGAAGGGAGCGCCGTGGCCGCAACTGTCGCGGCCGGTGGTGGTGCGCGGGGTGTTCGAAGTCGGCGCCTCGTTTGCCTATCTCTATGCGCTGCAACTGATCCCCATTGGTGATCTTGCCGGGCTGCAGCAAATCATTCCATTGGCCATTCTCGCGGGCGCGGCGTTAGCGTTTGGAGAGCGCATTGGTTGGCAAGGCTGGGCGGCGGCGCTGGTCGGACTGGCCGGCGCGATGTTGATCGTGCGGCCCGGGGCGGGTTCTGCGGCGGCGTCGATGGGGATGCTTGGTGCAGTTCTGGCCACGTTAGCGGTGGTGTTTCAGGTGATCCGCGATCTGCTGACACGGGCGTTGCCAGCCGACTTGCCGCCAGCGTTCGTGGCAGGCACATCGCAAGCAGGCATGATCGTTGGCGGACTTTGTCTTGCCCCGTTCGATGGTTGGTCGATGCCGGGAGCAACGACAGTGCTGCAGATCTGCGGCGCGTCGGTACTGCTGGCGGTTGCCAACAACTGGCTGGTCACCGCCATGCGCTCCGGGCGGATTTCGGTGGTCGGGCCGTTCCGTTACGCTGGCCTGTTGGCGGCGCTGGCTTCGGGCTGGCTGGTGTGGGGCGAGTTTCCAGACGGGCTGTCGCTCATCGGAAGCGCGATCATCACGGCGTCAGGATTGGCGAGCTTGTGGCTGCGGCCTGCGGCTGGTTCGGGCCGCGCGCGCTAGGGTCGTTCCGCTCTTGATGGAATCGAAGAACGACCCTAGCTCATTGTTTGGTCGTGCTTCTTTCTGGAAAACCGCTGCACACTTTTCCCGGAAGCACTCTAACGTTATGAGGCGCTGGTCGGCTCATCAACGGTAGTAATTTTTCGGTCGGCGCGAGATGCCAGGTAAGCCTCGCTGCGCATCTCGATCAGGCGGGAGGCGGTGCGCTCGAACAGAAACGATTGGTCGCCCGCCGGGTAAATGGCATCGGGCTCGCAAGCCGCCGAGACGACGAGGCCGACGCGCGCGTCATAAAGCGTATCGATGAGCGTGATGAAGCGGCGCGCCTCGGCACGGCGGTCGCGGTTGAGCATCGGCACATTACCGATCAAGACGGTGTGGAACGCACGCGCAATAGCAAGGTAGTCGAGCGCCCCAAGTGGCTGCATACACAGATCAGCGAAGTCGAAACGGGCGACGCCCTGCGCGGCTTCGGGAACGTGGACTTTACGGCCTTTGACCTCGAGTGCGAGCGCGGTGCCCCGGACCGTGCCGCTGAGCCGCTGAAAGGCTGAGCCGAGCGCTGCATCGGCGCTTGCGCCGAGCGGGGTAAAGTAGAGCGGATGGCCGGCGAGTTTTTCGAGGCGGAAGTCTTTGGCAGAGACGAGTTCGATCATGTCTGTCTTGCTTGAGAGCAGTTCGATGAAAGGCACGAAAAGCTGGCGGTTGAGGCCGTCGCGGTAAAGCCCCGAGGGTGGCACGTTGGATGTGGCGACGATGACGACTTGGCGTTCGAAGAGGGCAGAGAAGAGCCGGCCGAGGATCATCGCGTCGGCAATGTCGGTGACGTGGAATTCGTCGAAGCACAGCAATCGAGCGGATGCGGCAATTTCTTTGGCGACTTCGGGGATGGGATCGCCAGGGTCGCGGGCGCGGGCGGCACCGATGCGGTCGTGCACTTCGGCCATGAACTCGTGGAAGTGGACGCGGCGCTTGGGCGTGAAACCGACACACTCAAAGAACAGGTCCATCAGCATGGTTTTGCCGCGGCCGACCTTGCCCCAGATATAGAGGCCGCGCGGCGCACCGGGGCCCACCCCGCCAAAAAGTCCCACGATCGAACGTCGCCGCGCGCGGTGCCAATCAGCCAGTGTGTCGGCAAGGCCGTCGAGCTGGGCACCAGCAGCCTGCTGGACAAGATCAGCCTGGAGATCGCCGGTAGCGACACGGGCAGCAAGAGCGGCTGAAACGGTGGCAGTCATGAAGGTCCCGAAGGCCTGTCTGGCGCGCGCGGAACTCTGTCGCGCACGCATGGCCAGCGCGTCAGCTAGCGGCGGCTGGGCCATGGGTCAAGCGCAACTGCCTGGCAGCCGCACTGAATTCAGCCTGCGGACGCGCCCACCGGCGTGCGGCCTGCAAACACGATCCCCCGCCGCAGCAGAAACACGACGATAAAACTGGTCCCCACGGCCGCAATCTTGCCGACCATGGCCGGCAGATGGGCAACGTCAGTTGCGAGATGAATCAACGCCCAGGTGATGGCAAGGCCGACGGCACCCGAGAGAGCAAACTCGCCAAAGCGCCGCACGTTGGTCTTGTCGGACCCGCTCGTATCGAACACGTAGCGCGACGACAGCAGGTAGTGAACCACCATGCCGATCGCGTACCCAGCGACGCCAGCCAGTGCCGGCCGCATGTCACCCAGCACGAGACCGTTGAAAACAACGAGGTCGACACCCAACGCAACAATGCTGACGATCGTGTAATACGACAGCTCCGGCATCAGCCGGGCGAGCCAGGCAGGGGCATTCGCGAACGCGAGCGACGAAGACGAAGCAGACTGAGACATGACCGGTCCGTTGGATGCGTGAGGTAACCCTCGCACAAACCTCCCTCGCAAGAGAGAGGTTTGCGGTCAGATGCTTGCGCCTGACCTCAGGGCTTACGCCGCAGCGCCGACTTTGCGTGGCACCATGCGGACGCTTTTGAGGGCTTGTTCGGCACCCGAATTGCCGGCCTCGTGATATTCGGCGTCTTCGTTGACGTTCCAGATGTCGAACACCTGCTTGCCGGCGATGATGTTGTCGACCGTCAACATGGCGGTCATCATCGCGTGGTCCTGGTTGTTGTACTTGTGCATGCCGTTGCGGCCGACAAGGTGCAGCTCGGGATAGCTCGCGGCAAGCTCTGAACGGATCGTTTCGACGTTGGCTTTGTAGCTGTCGTCGTAGACCGGGTAGGCCTTCTTCTGGCGGACAACGCAGCCGTCCTTGATATCGTGCGGCTGTACGAGGCCGATCTGGGCCAATTCCTTCGTCGCGAGTGCTTTCAGTTCGTCGTCGCTCGCGGCCCACAGGCCGTCGCCTTCGAAGCAGAAGTACTCAAGGCCCAGGCATGACTGCGTGTTGTTCGGGATCAGCTCCGGCGACCAAGAGCGGAAGTTCTGGATGCGCCCAACCTTCACGCTGGGCTCGTGGATATAGATCCAGTTGTCGGGGAACAGGTCCGGCTTCTCGACCACAAGTGCAACGGTCAGGAAGTCGCGATAACGCAGCTTCTTGGCCGTATCAACACACTTTGGTGTCTCGGTGAGCGACGTGACGAGTTCTGTGATCGGTGCCGACGAGATGACGTGCTCGGCGGTGAAGGTGTGCCGCGCATTGTCCTGCGAGCGAGATGTGATGGTGTAGATCTTGCTGGCTTTGTCGTAGCTGATCGTTTGCAGCAGATGACCCATGTGGATCACACCACCTTGCGCGCGCGTCTTGGCGGCGGCAGCGTCCCACATCATGCCAGGACCCTTGCGTGGGTACTGGAAGCTTTCGATCAGCGTCTTGATGACCTCGCCGTCGTGCGCTTTAGTGCCGTCTTTCTTGCCCTTCGGCGCGATGGAATTGCGCAGCGCGCTGGCCATGGCAGTCCACAGATCGAGGCCCTTGATGCGCTGTGCGGCCCAGTCAGCCGAGATCTCGTCGCAGCTCATACCCCACACTTTTTCGGTGTAGGTCTTGAAAAAGATCGAGAACAGGCGCTCGCCGAACTGGTTGGCGACCCACTCGTGGAAGGTGACGGGCTTCTCGTTTGGGAAGGCCTGCTTGTACATAAACGACAGTACGCAAAGGCCGCTCTCGACGACGCCAAGGTTGCCGAGCGCTTCGAAGGCCTTCAGCGGATAGGAGTAGTATTTGCCGTCGTAGTAGATGCGCGAGAGGCGCGGCCGCTCGATGAAGTCCTGCGGCAGGATCTCTTTCCAGAGGTCGACCACTTCCTTGGATTTCGAGAAGAAGCGGTGGCCGCCGATGTCGAACAGGAAATCTTTGTAGTTGGCCGTGCGGCTGATGCCGCCAACGTAGATCGGATCGGCTTCGATGACGGTGGTCGAGATGCCCTGTTTGGTCAGAAGGTAACTGGAGGTGAGTCCGGCTGGACCCGCACCGATGACAAACACCTTGGAATGCGGGATCTCGGTGGCAGCCATGACAACCTCGAAAATGGGGCCGGCACGCAGCCTAAGGCACGTCCCCTACGGACATGCCCCGATGCGCGCGATGCGGCGGGTATCGAGGTATACGTGGCAAAGTCTAAAGAATGTGTTGAGGCACGGCGCAGGATGGGACAGGTGCCGGGCAAATTTGAAATCGAGATGAGCAAACCGTAACGATCAGGGATCTGCAGCTCTTAGCGCGGGTCCTTCATGAGCGATTGGTGGCGTTGCAGGGCTGCCGCAGGATTGGCGTAGGCCTCCTGACGCTCGACACTCCAGTAGCGGAGTTCCGGCAGGGCAATGACCTCGCCAGTGACCGCGCAGCGCACAAAATCGCCAGCCCCAAGCACTTGGTATTCGCCATCCAGATAGCGGACCCGGGCTTCGCCCTTGAGACCAAAAAAACGTTCAATGCGGTTCATGGTCGGGCCTCACTGGGGGCAGCGTCTGGAAGCGCGGGCAAAGATGCCAGTGCACCACCGAGGCTGTCCCTAGCAAGTTTATCGCCAACAGAAAAGCGACCTCAGAGGCGCGATCTCAGAACAGCGAGCCCTGAGAACCGCCGCCGGCCGTCGGCTTGCGCGGCTGGGCTGGGCGCGGACTTGGGCGCGGCTGCTGTCCAGGCAGAGCAGACGCTCCAACGCCGCCACCAGAGGGACCACCAGCATCGTGACCGGGCCCCAGTGTAGGTCCCAGTATTTCGGCAGCGATATGCCCATCGGCCAGCTCGATATCAACGCGGGCACCGACCGTCAGGCTTTGCGCCGAACGCACAGCGCGCCCCTCCGCGTCGCGGACCAGCGCGAACCCCCGGCGCAGGACGCTCTGATAACTCAGCGACGCCAGCATATTGCCCTGTGCATCGAGCAGGGCACGCCATCGGTCAAACCGGTTGCGGATCAGGCCAGGCGTCAGTCGCCCGGAGATCCGTTCAAGCCGGGTGCGGCGGCCGCCTGCGACGCGCGACAAGGCTGCCGCCCCGCGCTGTGCGGCAAGATGCAAACGCTTGTCGGCCGTTTCGACGCGTTGCTGCAACAGCCGCGCCTGCAGGCGTGGTGCAATGCGCGCGAGGCGACGGGCGTGCGCATTCGAATTGGCGGCCAAAGCGCGGCCGAGCCGCTGACTTGAGGCATCGAATCGTTGCCGCGGCAGCGCAACGAGGTCTTGCGCCCGGGGCAGGCCACGGCTGGCAGCCCGCAAAGCACTGCGGTTGCTTTCGAGCATGCGGCGCAAGCCGACCCGCAGCCGGTCACCGAACTTGGCCGACGCGTCGAGCAATTCGGAATATTTGGGCACTGCCCATTCCGCAGCTTTCGTCGGCGTTGGCGCGCGCGCATCAGCGGCAAGGTCGATCAAGGTCCAGTCTGTCTCGTGGCCAACGGCGGAGATCAGCGGGATGTCGCTTTCCGCAGCGGCGCGGACAACGATTTCCTCATTGAAGCCCCACAGATCTTCGAGGCTGCCACCACCGCGCGCGACGATGAGAACGTCCGGTCGCGGGATCTTGCCACCGGCCGGCAGCGCATTGAAGCCACGAATGGCGGCGGACACTTCAGCGGCGCACGACTCGCCCTGCACCCGCACGGGCCAGACGATGACGTGCGCCGGGAAGCGTTCATTGAAGCCGTGCAGCATATCCCGGATCACCGCACCGGTTGGCGACGTCACAATGCCGATCACGCGCGGCAGATGGGGCAGCAGTTGCTTGCGGGCTTCGTCGAACAACCCTTCCGCGCCAAGTTTCCTCTTGCGCTCTTCCAGCAGCGCCATCAACGCGCCGGCACCGGCAGGTTCCAGAGCTTCGATGACGATCTGATACTTGGATGAACCTGGGAAAGTGGTGACTTTGCCCGTGGCAATGACTTCGAGCCCTTCTTGCGGTTTGAAGCGCAAAGAGCTGTAGACGCCGCGCCAGATGACGGCCTCGATCTTAGATTTCTCGTCTTTGAGGCCAAAGTAGCAGTGGCCGGACGCGTGCGGCCCGCGATAGCCGGAGATCTCGCCACGCAGGCGCACATAGCCGAACGTCGTCTCCAGGGTCTTCTTGATCCCGCCGGAAAGTTCCGAAACGGTCATCTCTGCAACGTTGGAGCCGGCAGCAGATTTGGCAGCAGCAGTGGACATGGACTGTGCTTACCCGCTTTGCGAATTGCGCACCACTGCACCCGCAACGGAAATTGGGGACAGTCCCGCTTTCTGACCCGTTGCTCCGAGACCAAAACGGTCGCGGCGGGTCCGAAGGCGTGACAGGCCCCAACTTAAGCGCTGATACGTCGATCAGACCTGCTCTTTGAGTTCCTTGGACGCGCGGAACGCGACCTTCTTGGAAGCCTTGATCTT
>JANNEU010000499.1:0-4314 GCA_031379035.1 Hyphomicrobiaceae bacterium
CGCTGGCAACGACACGATGTCGGGTGGGTCGGGCAACGACACGCTGTTCGGCGATGCCGGCAACGACAAGCTCTCGGGCGGGTTGGGCAACGACCGTCTCGACGGCGGCGCTGGCAACGACACGCTGCAAGGCGGCCAGGGTACCGACCTGCTGGCTGGCGGGACAGGCGCTGACACGTTCGTCTTCAACGAACTGCACTCAGGCAAGGACACGATCACCGACTTCGACGCCTTCCAGGGTGACAAGCTCGACTTCGGGTCCGCCACCGGTGTGCACGCGTTCGGGGATCTCCAGATCGCCAACAACGTCGACGGCAACGCAGTCATCACCTGGGGCCAGGAATCAATCACCCTCGTCGGTGTCGATACAGCCAACGTCTCCGAAGCTGACTTCGCCTTCCACTAAGCGCGATCGCAACGCGTCCGTCATAAGCCCCCGGGACAGGTCACCCTGTCCCGGGTTTCTTTACTTTGCCATGCCCATAGTTAATCCCGCCATCGCGCGGCTCGCCCAGCAGCCATTGACCACTTTCCGACGCCTGAGGTGACGAAAGCTCCGAATTCGGTCAAACTCTAGCCTGATATCAATTCGAGAGTGGCGTGTCCCGTTGCCCCGCACGAGCCTGTCTGCCTGCCCCGGAGTTGCCCGCATGATCTTCGTAGACCTTCCGTTCTACTTCGCCGTCGCAGCGATCGGCTTTGGCCTAAGCCTCACCACCTATCGACTGTTCGCGCGCCATTACGAGTGGCCCATGGGAGCGTGGCATGAAAGCCATCCCAGCCTGCCGTTCTTCATCGGCATGGCCTCGCTCACCATCGGTGCCTTGTTCGCCGCCGCCCGCTGGGCTGACGGCGGTGTCTATGCCGCCTCATCCATCGGCCTTTTTGGGCTCGCACTGGCCATCCTGTGGACGTCGTTCCTCCGCGTCGGTTCGCAGATCTCGCTGTTCCTGGCACCGGTCTTTGCCGGCCTGCTGTTCGTCTCCTGGAACTTCGGCACCAGCGCGCTGCAGTACCATACCGTCCGCAGCGAAATCCGCGAGTTGCGCCAGCAGCTCGAAGACCAGTACGGCCTTAAGCGCAAAGACGGCACCACCCCGCGGTCCGGCACCACAAACTGACGGTTAAGGTGCCTATTTGCGATCAAGCCGCGCGCCCGCGAGGGCGCGTTGTGCGTCCAGGGCCTTGCTCGACATTCGCCTCCGCCCCGAACCGCTGTTTGAACTCAGCCCGCACATGCCCGGCCAGCGCATCCGCAATCGGATTGGTGCCAACGGTTGGCGTGTGCATGTTGATCAGAAACTGCGCCAACGGCGGTAGCCCCGACTCTGGCCCGAGGATCACCAGCGGCGGCCACACTGAATCCCGCAGTTCTGCGCTGACCGCAATGCCCGCACTCACCGTCGCGTCCTGCGCCACTTGATTTGACAGTTCCAAGACCATTCGCCAGTCCCGCCCCGCTTTGCGCAGCGCTTCCAGCACCACCGGCCGGAACCGGCACGTCGCGTCACCAATCGCAATCGGCAGCGGATCGGCCAGATGCGCCATGCCCTTCGGCGCGCCAGTCCATACCAGATGATCGACGCGCAGCATCTCCGCGCGACGGTTTGGTGCATGGTCAGTGGTCAGCGTCAGATCCAGTTTACCCGCCTCGTAAGCATCCAGCAGCCGGCTTGAATTCCCTAATTGCAAGGTCACCCTCACCTGCGGCCAGGCCGCATTGAAGCGCCGCAGAATGGGCGGGATGTACGTGCGCACGATATCCGTCGGCACGCCGAACCGGACCTCGCCCTCGAACTCCCGTGTCGTCATCTGACCAAAGACGGCGTCGTTCAGTGCCACCAACCGCTGCGCATTGGCCAGCAACCGTTCCCCGGCCGGTGCCAGTGTCAGCCGCCGGTGTTCGCGCGCAAACAGCGACTGGCCGAGCGTATCCTCGAGCCGCTTGATCTGCAGACTGACCGCCGCCTGCGTCCGGTTCAGCAGCCGCGAGGCCGCCGTCACGCTGCCGGTGTCCACCACCGCCGTGAACGCCCGCAGCAAGGCAATGTCGATATCGCGGCTCATGGGGTCATCCCTCTCACGGTAGAGCAGCCCTGCAATCACCGCTCATGCGACGCGCTGTCCACGCCGAAGCGCCATCAACGTTCACACTCGCTTCACAAATTGAGGGGCCGATCTTTAAGTGTTCGCTATGTCATACATTAAAAACATTCGTTTTCGTTATGCAAGAGGATCTGCGATAACTCCAGCCATGAGTATCGCTGGACCGCCGCAAAGACGGCCAGCGCGGAAATAGAAGCCAATTAGGCCCCCGTCCAAAACGAGATGACCATGAGCACCCTCACCGCCCACGCCGCCGCCCCCTGCGCTGACGCCCCCGCCCCCGTTGGCTTCTTCGGCCGTATCGCCAAAGCTCTCACTGTCCGCCGCGAGCGCCGCGCCCTGATGGCCCTCGACGACCGCATGTTGGCTGACGTCGGCCTCAGCCGCGCCGACGCCTACCGCGAAGCCCACCGCCCATTCCTCGACGTTCCAGGCTCGTCCGCCACATTGCCGTGCCGTTAACTAACCAGCATCGTCCCTCGACCGGACCTCGCCCTCGGAGACATCTCCGGGGGCTTTTTATTGTCCGTGGCTTGCTTGAGCGCTGACGGGAAAAGCGTCAGCCGTTTCATCAAAAAAACACGCCAAAACAACGATCCAGAGGTCAATCATCGTCTCCAAAGCGGGCGGCACGACCCTCGGCGGAGGCGGGCAGCACGTCGCTGGAACATGCGGAGGACGACCTGCCGCACGGAGGCAAATGCCCCCTTGCATAGAGGTATTATCCAGCCGAGCATCGCGGCACGTGTGACTGAGTCGTTCTGACAGGTGAGTGAGCTTGCCGGCAGGCACCCGTGCCCCGTCATTTTTTGCAGACACGTAAACCAATCGTAACGCAGGACCTCTCGTGGTCTACTGGATTTTTCCCGCCTCTGCACTCGTCGGCTTGGGTTTAGGCTTGCGCCTCAAAGTGCCTGCTGTCGCCGCCGTCTCGCTCGCGGTTGTTGTCCTGACGATCCCACTCGCGGTTGCATGCAGTTGGAGCATGACCGGTGCCCTTGGCGGGATGACGGCAACAGTCGCAGCCCTTCAGGCTGGCTTTCTTGCCGGCGCGCTTTTATCGGGCAGATAGGCAGATAGACAGCAAACGAACATGCTGACTCACCGCTAAAAAAACGCGCTGATCTCAATCCAGACCACAATACTGCGCGAGACTTCAGACGGCTTGCTCGAACTTAGCCACCGCCGGGATCGTCTTGACCAGGATCACGATATCCCGCTTCAACGTCCAATTGCTCACATACTCGACATCGAGCCGCACGCGCTCTGCATAGCTCAATTGACTGCGTCCACTGATCTGCCACGCCCCCGTTAAACCAGGACGCACGCTCAAATAGTGAGCTTTGTGCGCGCCATATTTTTCGAGTTCAGATTGGACAATCGGGCGTGGCCCCACGCAGCTCATGTCCCCGATGAGGACGTTGTAGAGCTGCGGCAATTCATCCAGGCTCGACTTCCGCAGCGCATGGCCAAGCGGCGTGACGCGCGGGTCGTTCGTCAACTTTTGGTTTTCCCGCCACTCTTTGTCAGCGTCAGGATTGACCGCCAGATGCGCATCCAGAACGGCGGCACCGTTGCTCACCATCGTCCGGAACTTATAGCACGCAAACATCTTACCATTTCTGCCAACCCGCTCTTGCGAGTAGAGAATGTCGCCGCCCATGCGGCTGCGCACCAGCAGTGCCACCATCAGCAGCACCGGCGACAACACCAGCAGCATCGTGGCGGCGATGCCTACATCCATCAAACGTTTGGCAATGCGACCCGCGCCTTGCGGAAATCCCGTCGCCCCACCAACAGAGTGCCGGTGCACAACCACAACCGGCGATCCGAATACGGATGACGCGATGGTCAGCGGAAACCCTGGCTGGCTCCCGGACTGAAGTGACGGCCTCGCCACCCGCCGTGGATGCGCACCCTCAGCTGCGAGCGCGCCGTCAGCTCCAACCGGGTCAAGCGTGCTACGCACAGAAGAAATTGTCACGGATCCACCTGGGGGGCTGGGCGGCATGGTCACGGAGGCCGATTCAGAGCTCGGCTCAACGTTGGCAAAATGATCCGGAGCCAAATGGTAAACAAGTTGAGCAAAGGTGGTAAAAAAGATCAAAAAACACCACGCCGCCTAAGCCTGAGGATGCGTTTGCAACAGAACACATCATATCGGAGGCGATGTCGGGTAGTGCCCAGACAATGAGAGCGACACCGGAT
>JANNEU010000056.1:0-6960 GCA_031379035.1 Hyphomicrobiaceae bacterium
GCGTGGACGTTCTGGGCCATCGAAAGCATGATCGATGAGATGGCAACGGCAGCCGGCAAAGATCCGGTTGAGTTCCGGCTCGCGCTGCTGGATGGTGCTGGCGACAACGTTGGCGACAAACCGCAAAACGTCGGCGGTGCCAAGCGTCTCGCCAACGTGTTGCGCACGGCGGTTGGGCGGTCCGGTTATGGCGCGATCAAGCCAGGCGTTAACGAGGGCTTCGGCGTGGCCTGCGTTTCTTCGCAGGAACGTAACAGCCCGACGTGGACGGCGTGCGTGGCGCACGTGGCCGTCGATCCCAAGACCGGTGCGGTCAAGGTCAAGAAGCTGACCATGGCGATGGATGTCGGCACGGCGATCAACCCGGACGGCGTGCGGGCGCAGATCGAGGGTTCGGCACTGTGGGGTGCGTCGATCGCGATGATGGAGAAGTCCAGCATCAAGAATGGTGCCATCCAAGCCACGAACTTCGACAGCTACACGCCCATGCGCATGGGCGACGCGCCGGAGGTTGATATCTCGATCATCTCGAACGGGCAGGCCCCCGTCGGTTGCGGCGAGCCGGGTGTGACAGTGGTGGCCCCGGCCATCGCCAACGCCATTTACCAAGCTGTTGGCGCGCGGGTTCGCTCGCTGCCGATCACCGCCCAAGCTGTGAAGGCGTCGATGAAAACCTAGTGGGTGCTCCGTCTTTGGGCGTAGGCAAACGGCACCTCTCGGGGTGCCGTTTGTGCTTCAATACCCTCTGGCTGCTCATTAAGCCTCCCGAGAGGTGGGGGTAGCAACAGGATTGATGCGCTGGCGGATCGCCCGTAAGCTGTTGCCCAAGCCGTTGTTTTGCCGCGCCGGGCAGCTACAGTCTCGAATTCATGGCATTCTTATGGAGGTTTCAAATGTTTGCGTTCCGAGCCCTTACGGGATCTGCAGCCCTCGCGATTTTCACACTGGCCAGCACGGCCGCTTCCGCACAGCAGTCGGTTCCAGCCCTCTATGATGGGTCCAGCACGACTTACACGCTGACGCCTGGCAGCAACCTGCGCATCGCCGACAGCTTCACGTCGCGCATCGTTGTGACGCTGTGGCAGGGCGCGCAGCTGAAAGGCGTTGGCACCTGTTCACAGACCTCGTGCCCGGTCGCCTATGACGGCCAGAACTTGTTCGCGCGGCGCACACGACTGCGGCTGCCGGGTTTTGGCGGCGGCACATCGGCTGGCAACCCTGGCTCAAGTTCACAGCAGACAACGATCACGCGCACGCTGCGCCGTGGCGATCAAGGCAGCGATGTGCTCCGTCTGCAGGAAGCGTTGAACCGCGCTGGTGCAGCGATTACCATTGACCGCAACTACGGCCGCGGGACACGCGCCGCCGTCGAAAAGTTCCAACGCGCGCGCGGCCTCAAGGTCGATGGCGTTGCAGGACCAGCGACGCTACAGGCACTTGGGGTCTGAGACGCGGCAGGCTGCCAGACTCAAAGTTCCAAGTTCAGCCCCCGAGGTTCACCCCGCGAGGTTAGCCATGGACGCGGACGGAGACGGCCCACGGTGGGCACGCAGAGATGTGGTCATGGCTGGCGCGCTCTCGTTTGCGGGCGTCGGCCTACTGCTGGCACTGTGGCCATTTGTGCAGCAGGGGAACCCCAATCCGGGAACGCCACGGCGCGACACTCTTGAGGTTGACCTGCTGCCGATCCAACCGGGGCAGACTGTGCTGGTCAAATGGCAGGACAAACCGGTTTTTGTCCGTCACCGGACCACGCGCGAGATCAGCGCGGCCCGCAGAGTGGTGGGCGTGAGCGATCTCATCGATACGCTCGCCCGCAATGCCGCACTGTCGGCCGATCTGCCCGCCCTTGATGGGAACCGCACGGCAGCAGGATATCCGCAGTGGCTGGTGGTGATCGGCGTTTGCGCCCGCGACGCCTGTGTCGTGGCGGCGCGCTCAGAACCCGACGACGCCTTCTTCTGTCCCTGTTGCGCGTCGCGTTATGACAACTCCGGCCGCGTGCGCAGCGGACCGGCACCGCAGAACCTGACGGTCCCCCGCATGACGTTCCTGTCGCCGACGCGGCTGCAGATCGGTTGACGCGGGCTGCAAACTCATGAAGCCTTGCGTGGCAAAACCTCAAATCTCAGCGCAAGGACACCCCCGGCATGCCGGTCGCCCGAACTGCACAAGCCCAAACCACTCAAGTGATGACGCCTAAGGACATTCTCGCCGCCCTGGTTGCTTTCGACACGACGAGCCACAAGACCAACCTGCCCATGGCGGAGTGGATCCGCGATTATCTCGCGGGCTACGGGATTGAGAGCCATCTGCTGACGGCGGCCAATGGTATCCACGCGAACCTGTATGCCACCATTGGTCCGAGCGATCGCGGCGGCATCGGCCTATCGGGCCACATGGATGTGGTGCCCGTTACGGACCAGCCGTGGGACACCGATCCCTTCGTGATGGTCGAGAAGGGCAGCCGGCTGTATGGCCGCGGCACCACCGACATGAAAGGCTATCTGGCGTGCATGCTGGCATCCGTGCCGGTGTTCCAGGCGCGCGCTTTGAAGACGCCGATCCACCTGCTGTTCTCTTATGACGAGGAGGTGGGTTGCACGGGCGTGGTGCCGATGATCGAGCAATTCGGCACGTCGCTGCCAAAGCCGGAGATCGTGCTGGTGGGCGAGCCGAGCATGATGACCGTGGTTGATGGCCACAAAGGTGGCGCGCGGCTCAAGACAGACATCATCGGCAAGGACGCGCATTCCTCAACGCCGGCGATCGGTGTCAGCGCGATTTTTGTGGCCAGCGATCTGATGGCGGAGTTGCGGCGCATGGAAGCGCGGATGAAAGTTTCGCACCCCGCGCCGCGGTTCGATCCGCCGTTCCCGACTATCACGGTGAGCTTCATCGAGGGCGGGATTGCGCATAATATCATCCCGCCGCGCTGCTCATTCCAGTGGGGCGTGCGGCTGACGCCGGGCGTCGACATTCAAGTCATCATGCGTGAGTTCCAGGCCTATGCCGACCGTGAACTGCTGCCGGCCATGCGTGCGGTGCATCCCGATTGCGCGATCACGACGGAGTTGCTGGGGCTGCTGCCGGCGTTCGCGTCAGGCGAAGGCTCACCGGCGACAACGCTGGCCATGAAGCTGGCCGGGCAGAATGCGACACACACTGTGCCCTATGGCACCGAGGCCAGCCACTTCCAGGCGGCAGGGTGCTCGTCGGTCGTGTGTGGGCCGGGGCATATTGCACAGGCCCATCAGCCGAACGAGTTTATCGAAGCGGCAGAGCTCGACAATTGCATGGCGTTTCTTACGCGCGTGCGTGACTGGGCGGCGGCGTAGCGCTTACGGCCGATAGCGGACACCGACGCGGATCGTGTCGGTGGTGGTGCCGGCGCCAGCGGCGGTGCTGGTGAGGATGGCGTGGCTGTAGCGAGCCAGCAGCGCCGTCGACTTTGAGACGAAGTACTCAGCGCCCAATTCACCGGTGGTGGTCTGCTCGTGCAGCGGCAGGCCCTGGTAGTCGGTCGTCTGGTAGCTGATACCCGCCACGCCGTTGAGTTGGCGGAGGAAGGCGTGCCGCAATTCAAGACCTACTTGGCGCTGCGTTGCGCCGCCCTGACCTGGAACGATCGAGGTCAGAAAATCGGTGCGCGCGTTGACCAGCACGGAGGTGAGTTGGGTCGGCCGCCAGGCGAGGTTGGCATCAAGCAACACGCCCTCTACGTCTTGCAAGCGGCTGTCGCGGGACCGCTGATGGCCATAGCCGGTGGCAATCTCACCGCGCCAGACTTGCGAGGTTGTTCCGAAAGAAAGGCCGACGCGCAGCCGATCGCCGGTGGCATTGCGGCTGATGCCATCGCCGGGGGTGGCGCGATAGGTCTGTGTGTTGCCGGCCAACTCGGCGAAGGCGGCAAGCGCAGGACTGAAGCTCCAGGCGGCACGGACGGCGACGTCGCGCTGCGTGAGATCGCGCTCGTCATTGGCGAGCGTGGTACCGGCAATGGTGGTGGTCGGCTGGTAGTCGATCTCGGTCACCGCGCCACGCAACTGCAGCGATAGGCGGTTGAAGCGCTGGTTGTATGCGACGGCGAGCTTGTCGGTGGCGTAGGGCGTGCGGGTGCGTGCGTCGGTGGGCGCAAATGTCGATGACCGTTGCTCTTGATCGAGGCTGTGGGCAGCCAGGACTTCGATGTTGGCGCGTGTGTTGATGTCGAGCCGGCCGCGCAGTTCGAAAGCGTAGGAACGATCATTCTCGGTTGGGTGCTTGGCGTAGGCCGAGCCGAGGCCGGTGGCTTTGATCTGTACCGCATGGCGCTGCCAATCAGTGACCGCGAGCAAGGTCGGGCGCACGTCGAAGATCAAATCGGGGCGCGCGGGCGAAGTGCGATAGACATTGGTTGTGCCGCTGACGCCGGCTTCGACGGTCGGGAACACCACCCAACTGCCGGCGCGGCGTCCCACAGGCACATAAGGCTCAAAGCGTGCGAGGCGGCCCGGGCGGGCATCGGTGGCAGGATCAAGTTCGATCTGGAAGGCGAGGGAGTCGTAGCCAGCGGGTGGCGATAGGAACGCTGTGCGGTCTGCGGGCAGGCGTGGGTCGTCAGAGATGGCTTCGCGGCCGTCGGGTTCGATGAGCGTTTCGGCTGTCTCGCTGCGACCATCGGCGGCGGGATCGGCACTGATTGGCGGGTCTGTGTCACCGTCGGTTTGGCGGCGGCGTGTGCTGCCAGGCGCGCCATCAACGGGTGGGCGGGGCTCGGCGATGCTGCCGGGGGCCACGCTGGGCCCTGCCAATCCGTCGTCGGCGGCGGGGGTGAGACGGAGGCGCGGCGGCGGGCTCGCGGCTGGCGGACGAGCAATCGAGAGGTCGTTCCAGGTTTGTTGCGCCATCACCGGGCTCGCGCGCAACAGCACGCCGGCCAGCGTTGCGAGCGCGAAGCCAAACAGAAACGGCACGAAGGAACGGAGTTGGCGCACGCGGGAAGGAATCCTGGGGCGGCGCAGGTCTCCTGATGGGTGGACCGGCCGCGAATAACGCGCACATACCGAGAAGGCTAGCTGCGGGGGCGTTAACGTCAGGTTGCGTTGAGCGGCTTGGCGGATGAATTGACCTGCGCGTGTGGCCCAATGTCAGCCAAGCAGTGCCGTCACCGCCCTCAAAGTTGCATCTGCGCCACCGCTGGCATCGGTCAGGTGCCAAGAGCCAGCACCGGCACCAAGCGCGAGTTGCCGCTGCAGGACATCGACGGTGGCGTCGGACGCATCGCCCGTGCGGGCGGCGACGCGGGCGGCAAGGGTGTCCGGATGCGCTTCAAGCCAGATGCCGTGAAACGGCACGGCGCATCGGGTGGCGACCGCTTCCAACGCGGCGCGCTCATCGGCGCGGGCGAAGACGGCATCGACGATAACGCTGTGGCCGGCGGCGAGGGCGCGCGCTGCCTTGTCGAGCACCATCGCATAAGTGCGCACTGTGACATCGGGCGTGTAGCCGTTGGGGCCGAGACGGGTTTCCGGGGCAACGCCGAACAGGCCTTTGCGCTCGACATCGCTGCGCAAGTGGATGGCGCCGGGAGCCGCGCCAAGGCTGGGCGCAAGTGCTGCGGCGAGTGTTGATTTGCCAGTGCCCGAGAGGCCGCCGATGGCGACGAGGCGTGGGGGCGGTGGACGAGCGAGTTCGCATGCGGTGGCCAGATAGCGATGGGCGTCGGCCATGGCGGAGGCTTCGACTGTGCCATCTGGCGCGCGGCCGCGATCAACGGCGACGACGGCGCGGACGAGGGCGCGGAGTGATAGGGCGAGTGGCAGGGCGCGCAAGGCGTCCCACGTTTGATCGGCGAGGGCCGTGGGGCCGAGACGCCAGAGATAACGGTTGAGCACGAGAGTGGCAGCGGGGCGCTGGTCGCGCTGGACGAGATCCATCAACAGGAACGCGAGGTCGTAGAGGGGATCGATGGTGGCGAGATCTTCGTCGAACTCGATGGCGTCGAACGGTGTGGGCTTGCCGTGCCAGAGGACGATGTTGCCGAGATGCAGAACGCCATGGCAGCGGCGGGTGGTGCCGGCAGCCCGGCTTGCATCAAGGATGGCCGCGGCGTGGGCGAGTTGGGTAGCGGTTGCCTGTTCGAGATCGTCGACGGCGGCAACGCCGAGCACGTCCTGGCGGGCGCGCGCCGAGGCGAGCAGGCGCTCGCGGATCAAAGCGAGCGGACGGCCGGTGCCGGGTGCTGCCAATGGTGCGCTCTGATGCAGCGCTGCGACGGTGTCGCCGAGGGTAAGCGCGAGCTCTGGGTCGAGGGGTCCCTGTGCTGCGATGTGATCGAGGCCGGCGTCGCTTGGGAACGTGCGCATTCTAACGCCGAGTTCCAGCACCGGACCCTGGCCATCCAGCGCCAGACGGCCCTCAGCTTCGCGCGTGATGGTGACGAGACCCAGATAGAGATCCGGTGCGAACAGCTGGTTGATCTCGATCTCGCGGCGGCAGGCGGCGTGGCGCTTCTCGCGCGTGGAGAAATCCATGTAGCGAAGAGCCACTGGGCGCTTGATCTTGATCGCTTCGGTGGGGCCGATGAACACACGTGCGCCGTGGGTATCGATGCGGCGTGTGGGCGTGGCAGCGCCTTCCCAGCCAGCCGCGAGCAACGCGATGATTTCGCTTTCGGTGGCAGGATCAAGATCGGACGAGGCTGCCATGTCAATCCTTGGTGCCGCCGCGCTTACGCCGCCAATCGTCATAGGACACGCGCTGGAGTTCGAAGACCTCGCCTTGGCGGCAGTAGGCCATGCCGGCGAGACGGCCGATGGGGCGGTAGCGGTGTGCATCCGTGTAGAAGGTGCGTGGGTCGGTCAGGCCGTCGCGGGCGTGAATGGCCAGCACTTCGCCAATGAGAATTTCCCGTGTGGCGCTAAAGGCGAGCGACAGCGTGCGTTTGCATTCAAGGGCGAACGGCGCGGCGGCGATGCG
>JANNEU010000063.1:0-11026 GCA_031379035.1 Hyphomicrobiaceae bacterium
GAACACGCGGGGGGCTTTGAAGGTCGCGAGATCAATGTGTGCGGCGAGGCCTGTTGGCAGCACGCGCGGAATGTTCTCGCTCAAGCCGCCGCCGGTGATGTGGGACAGGCCTTTGATGGCGCCCGTTGGCCCGCCGCCGCCGGTGGCTTTCAGCGCGGCGAGGATCGGTTTCACGTAGAGACGCGTTGGTGCGAGCAGGGCTTCTGCCAATGTTTTACCCGCAGCAAACGGTGCCGGTGCCGTCCACGCCAGCCCCTCTTTTTCGACAAGCTTGCGGACGAGGCTGTAGCCGTTTGAGTGCACACCCGACGAATGCAAGCCGATCAGCACGTCGCCGCTGACCATATCCGTTCGCGGTAGAATTTCACCGCGCTCGACCGCGCCCACCGAGAAGCCGGCGAGGTCGTAGTCCGCATCGCGGTACATGCCGGGCATTTCGGCTGTTTCGCCGCCGATCAGCGCGCAGCCGCTTTCGCGGCAGCCCTGAGCGATGCCGGCGATCACGCGCTTGGCGTTTTCAACGTCCAGCTTGCCGGTGGCGAAGTAGTCGAGGAAAAATAGCGGCTCGGCACCCTGCACGACCAGATCGTTGACGCACATGGCGACGAGATCGATGCCGATGGTGTCGTGCAGCCCGGTGTCGATGGCGATCTTGAGCTTAGTGCCGACGCCGTCATTCGCGGCCACCAGGATCGGATCGCGAAAGCCGGCCGCTTTGAGGTCGAACAAGCCACCGAACCCGCCGAGGTCGGCATCTGCGCCCGAGCGACGCGTGGCCTTCACCAGCGGCTTGATGGCCGTCACCAAGGCATTGCCGGCGTCGATATCGACGCCCGCGTCGCGATAGCTGACGGTGGCGTTGCGTTTGGGGCCAGGCGGCGAAGTTGGCGGCTGGGATGGGGGCATCGGGATGGACACTCGCAGGGAGGGTGCGGCAATGGACATGTTAGTTTACATTGGGCGATGTAAGCCCGCATCTTCTCACTGACAAGCTCACTGACAAGCACGGCCGTTTCGACGCGCTCGTGTTTTGTATCCGACAGTTGTTTGCCCGCATGAAAGCCAGGCACGCTTGGCATTGTGCGAGGACTGTCGTCAAAAATGCACTAAAGTCCGAGGCCGGCTCATGGGCTGAGACAACTGGAGGCTTGCTTGGGTGGCCGCCGTCACGCTCCGCGTGCTGCGCACGACGCGGCCAAGACGAAGAAGAGAGCAGGAACTCAAGCGTCAGGCGTAGAACAGTAGGGCAATTCATCTACCGTTGGTCGAGTAGAGCGTTTCGAGCCAAGACCCGACATCGCAATCTCCGGTGACTGTTGAGTCGGGTCTCGCCCCGACGCCCCGAAAAGCACTTTTCCGCCAATGGCTCAACGGCCACACAAGCGGAGCCGCACGACTCGGCTGCATTGCCCGGTTCCAGCCACCAGCTTAACAGAGTTGCTGCTTAAAAGTGTTTTTGGTCGAATCGCGGTAAGCTTTGCGAATAGGCGCGCTTCCGCCACGATGCTGTGGATTAACGGCGGTGGGTGGCTGTGGGACCGGCGGGAGGTCAGACACGTGAAACTGCGGGCGAACATTGGTAGCGTGACGGCGCGCCGTCACGGGCTGGCGCTGGCAACGTTGTTGGTGTTCGGCAGCCCTGCGGCGCTGGCCTCGGATGCCATCTTCACCGTCGGCAACTACCCTGTCGATGCCCGCGCCGACGATGCCGTTGCCGCCAAGAAAGCCGCTATCGCCGATGGCCAGAAAGCGGCGCTGCGTTCTCTCTTGAAACGGCTGGTGCCAGTCACTGCCTACCCGCGTTTGCGCAAACTGCAGATCGCCAAGGCTGATGCGCTGTTGTCTGGCATCAGCGTGCGTTCGGAGCGGAATTCGACGACGGAATACATCGCCAATCTCGACTTCGCCTTCCGCCCGGATGCTGTCCGTGCGCTGCTGGACCGCGAGAACCTGCCCTATGTCGATCAGCAGGCCCCGCCGATCACCATCGTGCCGATCTGGATGGCGGAAGCGCAGCCTATTCCTGGCGTGCAAGCCGATGCGTGGCGCAATGCCTGGGCTGCCGTCGATGTGGCGCACGCGCTAACGCCAGCGAAACTGGAAGTTCAGAAGCCGGGTGTGCACGCAGACACCGTCGCTGCGCTGGCTAAGGGTGACACGACCCTGCTGCGCACGTTTGCCGGTGAATACGGCGGCGCGGAACGGCTCGTTGCCGCCATCCTCGTGCCCCTGCCCAAGGAGCGTAAACTGCAGGTGACGCTGGCTGGTCGCGATACGGTGGGCAGCATTGCCTGGATCAAGAACTACCGTTTCGACGCAGAAGATCCTGCGTATGCGATTGAACTGGCGGCCGTTGTTTCGCTGGGCGTCCTCGAAGGCCGCTGGAAAGCATCAGGTGCCAAAGTGCAAGGCGCGGTGCGGACGCCGGGGACCGATCAGGTTGGCAGTGCTCCATCCGCGGCTAGCGGTGAAGATGGCGTCCGCATGGCCGTTGAGTTTTCAAACATCGGCGAATGGGCGGACATCTCCAAGCGGCTGGGACAAGTGCCCGGTGTCGCTGATATCGACGTGGTCGGCATGTCGGGCCGCTCGGCGCGCATCACGTTGCGCTATGCCGAGGGAGTCTCGCGCCTCGCCGAGGTTGCCCCGCAACACGGGCTCGCCATGCGCCAGAACGCAGGTGGCTGGGTGCTGTCGGGTGGACGCTGAGCGGCGCGCGCGCTGATTGTGCCGCCCTCCAGACATGCGTTCCAAAGTGACACGCGCGTCAATCGCAGTGTGCAAATCCGACTAACCTCCCACCAACCTTGCGATGCGATACTGCCCGGACCTTCGTTTTAAGAGACGAGCCATGGGCATTTTCACTCTTCTGTTCACCATCAAAGGCCGGCTGTCGCGGTCCCAGTTCTGGCTGGCGCATCTGGCGCTGTCGGTGGGCTGGGTTATCGTCGTCTTCGCCATCGCAGCGTCTATCGGAGAGCGTGTTAACGGCAATGGCCTGCGCGGCTTAGAGGGCCTGAACTCGGTGCCGCCCGGCATTCGGCTGTTG
Organism: Hyphomicrobiaceae bacterium; assembly: GCA_031379035.1. Lineage (GTDB taxonomy): Bacteria > Pseudomonadota > Alphaproteobacteria > Rhizobiales > Hyphomicrobiaceae > JABFRJ01. Next base: position 3,050 of record JANNEU010000063.1, read on the forward strand.
ATTGCGCTGCTGAGTTACATGTCGTTCTGCGTCTCGGCCAAACGACTCCACGATCTGGACAAATCTGCCTGGTGGATGGTCATATTTCAGGGGCCCAGCATGGTCCTGTGGCTCGCGCCAGCCGCTTCTATCGCGTCAATCTCCGCATTGCTTTATGTGGCTGTCTGGCTCGGTGGGCTCTGGTGTCTGGTCGAACTCGGCTTGTTCCCGAGCGTCAGGGGCCCAAACCGCTTCGACGGCGGCAGCACGCAGACAGCGACCGAGAGCGGTTCCTCGTGGGCTGACAAGATCCAGTTTCCGGCGGAGCAGGCGCTCAACACTGCTGCGCCGCGCATTCCCGTTGCGACGCTTCCTGCAGCGCCAGCGGTGCAGCCGGCGCGTGCACTGCCGCGTGGCCCGGCCAAACCCACTGGCTTTGGCCGTCGTGGCTTGAAGCCGGCATAAGGGCGGAGAATTTGGGAATTCACCCTCTTTGCGCTGGTGGGGGAGGTTTGGCGGAGTCGGGGCGAGACCCGACGTCCCGCATGCCTCTGGGGCGCGCTAGGAAGGCCGTAGAGGGCCATCGCTGAGGTGCTGGCTAGGGTGGTAGCCAAACACGTTCAAAACGCACCAGCGGTCAAAATTAGCGCGGGAAACGCATTAAGTTTGTTTGAGAATTATTTAACCATATCAGATGGTTAAATGCACCGACAGAAGCCAATCCTACGATGCCCCTCAATCCCGGAACTTGGCTGCGCGTTTTTGCTTCACGGCCGCAAACGCTTCCATCAGGTCTTCCGACACCAGCAGCCCGGCGTTCCAGATGGCCATCATTTCCAAGCTGTCGCGGACGGTGTGATCGCGGGTGTACTTGATCATTTCCTTGGTGCCGCGCATGGCCAGCGGCGACTTCGATGCGATTTGGCGGGCAAGGCCCCGGACGCCCTCAATCATCGCTTCGCGTGTTGCGAAGCAGCGATTGACCAGACCGATCTCCTTGGCTTCTGCGCCATCGACGGGACGCCCCGTATAGGCCATTTCGCGCGCCATGCCGTCACCGATCACCTTGGGCAGGCGCTGCAAGGTGCCGACATCGGCGACCAGTCCGAGGTCGATTTCCTTGACGATAAAGCGCGCATCCGCTGTGCAGTAGCGCATGTCGGCAGCCGTCACGAGATCGACGCCACCACCTACGCACGCGCCATGGATGGCGGCCAGCACCGGCTTGCGGCACTGCTCGAGCGACGAGATCACGTCCTGCAGATCGAGCACCCAGAGCCGGAGGTTTTCGCGCACGCGGCCGGGGCATTGATCCGTCGCTTCGAGCGCGCCGATGTCCATCAGCATTTCAAGGTCGATGCCGGCGGTGAAGTTCTTGCCGGCCCCTGTCAGCATGACGACGCGTGCGGCTGGCAGCTTGTCGAGATAGTGGAACGTCGCGCGCAGCTCGTGCCACATCGCGCGGTTCATGGCGTTTGATTTGTCCGGCCGCGCCAACTCGACTTCCGCGACGCCATCGCTAATGGTCAATGTCAGTGCTGTGAGATGGGGCAGAGCCAGCGGGGCGGTCGCCGCATTGGTGGCATGCGGAGCGATAGCAGGGACAGCAGCAGACATCGGGCAAACCTCGTGCAGGACCATACAGGTGGGGCGTTTGAGTGGGTCTGTTTTAGTTCAATCTAGGGCCAATAAAGCACGCGGTTTGCCGTGGCGCTATCGGTTGCCGTTCCGCGCTTGACGGGACCACGACGCCTTGCCACAAGCATCGCAACCGGACTTTGGATGCTCCCTAGCCCCGCGCGCCAATGCGGGACACTCCTCACGGAGATACTGGGTGGGCGCTGGGCCGGGCCACGCTCTCCAAAGGCGCATTCATGCTGCTGCTCATCGATAACTACGACAGCTTCACCTACAACCTCGTCCATTACTTCGGTGAACTCGGCTACAAAAGCGAGATCCACCGCAACGATAAAATCACTGTTGCAGGCGTGCTTGAGAAAAAGCCCACCGCCATTGTCCTCTCGCCCGGACCTTGCACCCCCACTGAAGCCGGCATTTGCCTTGATCTCATCAGAGCGGCGAGCCCGTCGATTCCGATCCTGGGGGTGTGCCTAGGGCATCAGGCCATTGGCCAACTGTTCGGTGGCGTTGTGAAACGCGCGCCGCAGGCCATGCACGGCAAGATGTCGACGCTGACGACGACGCGCGCCGGGCTGTTCAAGGGGCTGCCACGCAGCTTCGAGGTCACGCGGTATCACTCGCTGATCGTGGAGCGCGAGACGCTGCCGGAGTGCCTGTCGGTAACGGCTGAGACGGCGGACGGTCTCATCATGGGTCTCGCGCACAAGACACTGCCGGTGCATGGCGTGCAGTTCCATCCCGAAAGCATCGCGTCTGAGCACGGCCACGCCATCCTCGCAAACTTTCTGTCGCTAGCCGGATTGGTGCCGCGACGGCCGAACACCAGTCCAACACGGGTGGCGGCGTGAGCACACAAACCCTGATACGCCCACATGTGTCATCCTCGGGCTTGGCCCGAGGACCCAGAGCGCGACTGGGCGCAGCCTTCGGAAATGAGCACTTCTGTTGCGGCATGCGCAACAATTGACTTCAGTACACGTAGATAGATGGGTCCTCGGGACAAGCCCGAGGATGACAATTGAGAAAACCGCTCATGCCACTCGCAACGCTGAAAAAATACATTCACAAAGTCGCCGACGCGAAAACGTTGACAGAGGACGAGATGCGCAGCGCGCTCGAAATCATGACGGAGGGGCACGCGACGCAAGCGCAAATGGGTGCGTTTCTGATGGCGCTGCGTGTCCGCGGTGAAACGGTGGAAGAAATCACCGGCGCGGCGCAGATGATGCGTGCCCGCATGCGGCGCGTGGACGTGCCAGCTGGTGCCGTCGATATTGTCGGCACGGGTGGCGATGCGCAAGGCACTTACAACGTCTCAACGTGCGCGGCCCTGGTTGCGGCGGGTGCAGGTTTGAAGATTGCGAAGCATGGCAGCCGTTCTGTCTCCTCGCTGGCTGGTGCGTCGGACGTGCTGTCGGCGCTGGGCATCAAACTCGATGTCGATAACGAAACCATTGTGCGTGCCATTGCTGAAGCGGGCGTCGGTTTCATGTTTGCGCCGAACCATCACCCGGCCATGAAGAATTGGGCACCGGTTCGTGCGGAGCTCGGAACGCGGACCATCTTCAATCTACTCGGACCGATCTCCAACCCGGCAGGCGTCAAGCGCCAGATCGTCGGTGTTTATTCGTGGCATTGGGTGGAGCCGGTGGCGCACGTGCTGGCCAAGCTCGGCTGTGAACACGTCTGGGTCGTGCATGGCCACGACGGTCTCGATGAGTTGACCACCACCGGATCAACAGACGTTGCTGAAGTGAAGAATGGCACCGTCACGGTGTTCGAGATCACGCCGCAGGATGCTGGCCTGCCGCCGGCCAAACTCTCCGACCTCAAGGGTGGCGACCCCGCTTACAACGCTGCTGCGATCCGCCACGTCCTCGACGGTAAGCCAGGGCCCTTTCGTGACATCGTGCTGTTGAATGCTTCTGCCGCGCTGATTGTCGGTGGCAAGGCGCAAGATCTCGTGGATGGCGTTGCGCAAGCGGCGCGCTCCATCGATACGGGGGCTGCCCGCACCGCCCTTGCCAAACTTGTTGCCGTGACGAACGCTGGGCCAGAGTGAGAACGGCGGAGCAGTACCATGGCCAACGCCACGCAACGATTTCGCATTTATCTCGCAGGCCCCGAAGTCTTTCTCCCTGATCCACTCGCGGCGGGCCGGCGCAAGATTGCGTTGGCTGAAGCGCTGGGTTTGATCGGCGTTTATCCTCTTGACGCCAGCCTCGATCTCACTGGCCTCACGCCGAGCGAACAGGCCGCGCGCATTGCCGAAGCCAACGAAGGCCTGATGCGCAGCTGCGATGCCGTGATCGCCAATCTCACGCCGTTTCGTGGCATCTCCGTGGACAGCGGCACGGCCTACGAAGTCGGATTCATGCGTGCGCTCGGCCGTCCCGTTTTTGGCTACACCAATGTCACGCCGGACTATGCTGATCGCGCGCGCACTTTCCGCGATCGCGGCATCCCAGCTGGCGACAGCGACCGCCCCGATATGCAGATCGAAGACTTCGGCCACGCCGAAAACCTCATGATCGCCTGCGCTATTGAGGCCTCCGGCGGTCACATTGTCCGAACGGCTGTTGCGCCAGGGCAAGAAATGGAAGATCTGCGCGGATTTGAAACGTGTTTGTCTGACGCGCGTCACGTGCTTGAAAAACGCGGGTCCTAGGGTCGTTCCGCTCTTGATGGAATCGAGGAACGACCCTCGCTCATTGTTTGGTCGTGACCTTCCGGGAAAACCTCTGCACACCCCCGGATCAAGTCCGAGGGCACGCTTTTCCCGGAAGCACTCTAACTGCTTCGTCAGTACGCCAATGTTGACATGCCGGCGGTCGGTCGCGAACCGGGGCTGGGAAAGAGTTTTATCACGGCTTCAGATGTGAGCGGCCCATCAAGGTGAATGGTGCTGGCGATGTAGATCGTGCGGAACCCGCCAGCAATGCCGCCCGGGATATCTGTTAGAACACCATCACCAATCGCCAGAATATCTGACCGCGCGACTGTCTCGCCAGCGGCTTTGTCGATGAGGGCGCAGGCGGCGCTGTAAATCGGCGCGTAGGGCTTGCCGGCATACGTTACGGTGCCGCCAAGTTCTGCGTAGAGTGCTGCGACCGCACCACCACAATAGATGATTGTGCCGCCGCGATCGACCTTCAGATCAGGGTTCGCGCACAGCATCGGCACGCGGCGTGTGGCAAGCGCTGCCAGCATCGTCCGGTACGTCTCAGGTGTTTCGGTGGTGTCGTCGTAGAGACCGGAGCAGAGGACGCGTGTGGCGCTCGGTGCCATAACAAGTGGCACATTTTTTCCGTCAAGCAGTGTGAGATCGCGGGGTGGGCCGATGTGCAGCGTGGGTACGCCCGTCCAATCGTCGAGGATGTTTCTGGTCACGTCGCCCGATGTCAGCACCGCGTCGTAGGCATCGTGCGGGACGCCGAGCGCATCCAGTTGCGCCACGACACCTGGCGATGGCCGAGGTGCGTTGGTTACCAGAACGACACGGCCACCGTCGGCTCGAAAAGCCCGACACGCGGCGACTGCCGCTGGATAAGTCGCAACACCATTGTGCAGCACGCCCCAGATATCGCAAATCCAGGCGCGGGATTGTGTTCCGTGTGCGCCAAGGCGATCAAGGATGGGTGGTACAAAATGTGCCGACATGGCTGAGGTTACTCCAGGTCATTTCTGGCCTGGGACTAACAAATCGCTGCGTTATCAGCAATCACGCAGCAGCCGTTCGCGGGCTGGTCAGCAAGTCTGCGCGGACCGCGCGGCGGCCGCCGAACAAAGCCCCTTGGCCGAACAGAACGCCGAAGCCCAGAATGCGCGCGAGAGCCGCTTCGTCGTCAATGTGGTTGACGATCAGTGCCAGGCCAAGGGACCCAAAGTGGCGGCAGACATCGGCGGTTGCAACGATACCGCTCGGCACCGGAAGCCCGCGCAAGAGAACATCCTGGTCAAGCTTGACGAAGGCAAATCCCTGCCGCTTCAGCCTTTCAAAATCCATATCGAGATCCGTGACGCTTTCGATTGCAAAGCGCACGCCAATGTCGGCGAGGTTCGATAGGATATCCCAATGAATACGGCCAAATCGGCGAATGTCGGCTTGAGCAAACGAGAGGACTGGGGCGGCACCATCCGCCGCGATAGCCGCGGCCGTCACTTCGGCCCGAAACTGATGATCCGGCAAAGATACCCCATGGACACGCGCCAGGATATCGGTGTCGCGACCGCGCAGTTGGAAGTGCTGGGCGATACGTGCTGCACGCGGGACGATGGCTGCATCAACACGCGGTAACATACCGGCATGGCGCGCGGCCGCGAGCAACTCATCATGCGGGAGCTCGATGCCTTGTGCGGACAGGAAGCGAATTGAGATCTCGTAGTGGCCTGGGCGGTCGAGTGACATCTGTTGGATGGGCTCGAGGTAAACCGTCATCCGATCTGCGGCCAAGGCATCGACCAGCTCGGCGGCAAGACCGCTGTCGGCTGCATCCGCATCCCGCATCAACCGCGCTGCATTCGTGAGCGCGCCTGCCTGAGCGGAATGGGACCGTTCTAACGCTTCGGAATATGCTGTTTCCGGGTTTGTGGCGACGGGCTTTGCGCCGTCAGGGTCTGGCGTCTGCGCTTTGGGACCCGGCGTTGACCGCGCGAGTTCGGCCACGAGTACCTGCAGTCTGTCAAAGCCGATGGCTGCGCGGTGTTGTGGTGATTCTTGAGCCTCTGCGAGGTTTGCTGGCATCTCGTACTGCGTGTGATTGTAGACATCGAGTGCGGCATGCGGCGGATGCGCAAAGTCCGCTTCGGCAACCGGGGTGCGTATTTTCTGCCGGCGTTTTGCAGTGCTTTTGAGGGGTACTGACGGCGTGCCGGGTTCGACGCGCAGGGCAACATGCAGGCCGATCAGCCCAGCAAAAACGACCACAGCTGCCCCAAACATTGCTGCCGGATCAATGGCCAAATGCTGTTTTATCGCCGTGTGGACCGCCACCGATGCAAGTGCTGCGGACAGCAAAGCCGTGACGTCGGCTGGCCAACGCGCGGGCGCACGCGGCGACGCGACTACTGCTTCGGCGCGCGCGGCCCCAATCGCATCATCACGTGGAGTTGCTGCAACATTCGATCCGGTTGTCACTATTATCGTCCTGCACGCTGGGCCGCACGTTGGGCAGAATCAATTCGCACACAGGTGAAACATGTCGTTGACGGAGGCGGTGAAGCAACCATAACGAGCGGATTTTCAACAGAAAGATGCTCGTGTCGGTGAGGCTTAGCCAGATGGGATTACGCTGCCGCCACCGCCACCCGCTCGATGCGGCAGGCGCAGTACTTGAACTCCGGGATCTTCCCCATCGGATCGAGCTGCGGGTTCGTCAGCATGTTCGCTGGTGCCTCGGCAAAGGCAAACGGGATAAAGACCATGCCTTCGGCCACGTCGCGGTCGAGGCGTGCTTTGAGGCGGATGCGGCCACGGCGTGTTGAGACATCGACAAACTCGCCCGCGGCAATACCCTGCCGTTCCGCTTCGCGTGGATGGAGACCGACAATGGCTTCCGGTTCCAGTGCGTCTAGCGTTGACGCGCGCCGCGTCATGGAGCCCGTATGCCAGTGCTCCAGCATGCGGCCCGTCGTCAGCACCATCGGGAATTCCGCATCTGGCATTTCGTCGGGTGCGCGCAGTTCGGCTGGCACGATCTTGGCGCGGCCAGAGGCGGTCGGGAATGACTGCGAGAAGATGATCTCGTTGCCGGGTTTGTCGGGTGCGTCGCATGGATATGTCACGACATCCTCGCGCAGCAAACGTTCCCAGGTGATGTTGTTGAACGATGGCATGACCTGCGCCATCTCGGTGAACACTTCGCCCACGTCTTTATACGCCCACGGCAGTCCAACACGGCGCGCCAGGTCGCACATCAGTTCCCAATCCTGCCGCGCGTCACCCGGTGGCGGCACGACCGCACGGCCGATCTGGACTTGCCGGTTTGTGTTGGTGAACGTGCCCCACTTCTCCGCGTGCGCTGAGGCCGGCAGCACCACGTCCGCGTGCCATGCCGTTTCGGTGAGGAAGATATCCTGCACAACGAGATGTTCCAGATGCGCCAGCGCCTCGCGCGCGTGCTGCACATCGGGGTCCGACATGGCCGGGTTCTCGCCCTGCACGTACATGCCCTTGATCACATCGTCGTGGATGGCGTGCATGATCTCAACGACGGTGAGGCCGCGCTTGTCGCTGAGCTTGGAGCCCCAGAAAGTTTCCATTTCGCTGTGAATGGCTGGGTCCTCAACACTGCGATAGTCTGGAAACACCATCGGGATGAGACCGGCGTCGGACGCGCCTTGCACATTGTTCTGCCC
>JANNEU010000122.1:0-18867 GCA_031379035.1 Hyphomicrobiaceae bacterium
TTCTGCTGGTGGCTGCCGCCGTTCTTTCTGTTTCTCGGCTTTCTGTTCATTGCGAACGCGGTCTTTAACACGTTGGGCTACGCCCAGTACGCGACGCTGTTTAACTGGGGCCGGGCAACCCTCGGGACCATCCCGTTCGTCGCGGCGGGCGGATATGTGTCTGGCGCACGCGGCATATTCACGGGTTCGGTGGCGGGCGGCGTGCTGTTCGGCCTCGGCGCGCTGTGGGTGTGCTATGTGCTCATCGGACGGTTGGCCGCCGCAGATGGAGCGCCCCGGCAGGCCGCGGCCAGCTCTTAAGACCAGCCGTTTGACATCCTGCCCTCAGCGCAGGCAAATCGCTGGCAGTCCGTACCGCTCGCGGATTGTCTGCTACCGCTCTCTGCTTGCCCCACCGGAGTTTGCATGCGCCTCGGCCCACCGCGCCCGTCGACCGTGACCGACGGCCGTGCTGGCACCAACGCCTGGCCGCCGCGCCTCCTGGCACCAGTTCTCGGTGCACTGCTGGTCGTGATGGTCCTGCTGCCGGCGCTGTCGCTGCTCTGGGCCGCGATGACGCGCGGCAACTGGGTGCGGATCGATCTGGTGCCGGCGCTCGCCAACAGTGTGCTCGCCGCAGCGCTGGCGACGCTTTTGGCAATGGTCGTTGCGGTACCGTTGGCGTGGCTGGTGGCCACCACCGATCTGCCCTTCGCGAGCGGCCTGCGATCCGCAGTGATGGCAACCCTGCTCGTCCCCTCGTTCGCGTTTGCGATTGGATGGCACTGGCTCGCGCCATCGTGGCCGCCGATCATGATGCTGACGCTGGTGCTGGCGACGGCGGCGATGGCCCCCATTTTCCTCGCCGCGACTTGGGCATTGGCGCAGACAAGTGCAAGCGAAGCGGAGGCGGCGCGCCTGCTTGGCGTTTCGGCACCAGCACGAACGCGACTGCTGGTTCAACGCTTCGGGCCCGCATGCGCTGCAGCGGCAGTGCTGACGTTCAGCCGCGCGCTCGTCGATCTTGGTGCGCCCCTTTTACTGACGGCCCCCGCTGGGCTGCCGCTGCTGACGACAGAAGTGTTGCGCGTGTTCGAAACAACGCCGCAAAGCGCAACGCTCGCATTCGCAGTCATTCTGCTGTGCGTCCTATCGGCGCTGCTGCTGCGGCTCGCAGGACAGTTGGGCCGGCACTCTCCGGGGCTCGGCAAAGACGACGACGGAGCAGGGGCTAGACCGCTGATCCATCTTGGGCCATGGCGCTGGCCCTGTCTGGTGGGGGTGGTGGCGCTCATCACGCTCCTTGCGGTGTTGCCTATCACGGCGCTGGTGGTGCGCGCCTTTGCAAATCAGCAGCCGGGCGTGCTGATCGCGCCGGTGCTAGCGACGCTGACGGTGGCTACACTGAGTGCGGCACTCGCGGTGCTGATCGGCGGGTCGGTTGCCTTTCTCGCGCACCGCCCCACGATGGCGACGGCAGCTATACTGACTGGCCTTGCGCACGCTGCCGCGATCCTGCCGGGGATCGTGCTGGCGGTCGCCATGGCGACCGTTTATGGCCGCGCCCTCGGCGGCACGCTGGTGCTGCTGGTGTTGGCTGCGGCGGCGCTGGCGTTACCAGGCGTCTCCCATCACATCCGCGCAGGGTTGTCGCGGATCGCGCCGGACGAAGACCATGCGGCCCGCATGCTTGGTGCAAGTCCGCGGGCGACGTTCCGCGCGATCATCCTGCCGCAACTGACACCCCAATTGATCGGGGCCTGGGCACTGGTGTTTGCCGCCGCCTGCCGCGAACTGCCGACGGCATTGATGCTGGCATCTCCACAGCTGCGGCCGCTCGCTGCCGAGAGCGTCACGCGCGCGCGCGCTGGTGATTTCGAACAGGCATCGGCGCTGGCATTCGTCGCCATTGCGATCAGTGCGGCCGTTGTTGGCCTCGCCAGCCGCGCCAGCGGCGAGCCGCTGTTGATGCCGAGGCGCTGATGGCGACAATTACGCTCAGCCAGCTCTCGCGCCGCTATGGCCGTTACACGGCGGTGGACTGCATCAATCTGGTGGTGCGGGACGGCGAAGTGCTCACGCTGCTGGGCGGCGCGGGCTGCGGCAAGTCAACCATCCTGCGGCTGATTGCTGGTCTCGTCGATCCGAGTGCGGGCTCAGTCGCGATGGACGGCCGCGTGATCTCATCGGCCCATGGGTCGGTACCGCCCGAACGGCGCGAGATGGGAATGCTGTTCAACTCCGTTGCCCTGTGGCCCCATCTGACGATTTCGGACAACGTGACATTTGGCTTGCGGCAGCAGGGTGTCGATGCAGCAGCGATCCCGGGGCGTTTAAAACGCGCGCTTGAAGCGACCGGCGTGGGGCGGCATGCAGATCGCAAACCGCATCAGCTGTCGTTGCCGGATCGGCAGCGTGCCGCGCTGGCACGCACGCTTGCCGTCGAGCCCCGCGTCCTGCTGCTCGACGACGCGTTCGGCAAGCTTGATCCGACCGATCGGCAGACACTGGCAGCCGAAGTCAGACGGCTTCAGAAACAAGTCGGACTGACCACCATTGTCGTCACGGCAGATGCGAACGAGGCGATGCTGCTGTCAGACCGGATCGCGGCGGTCAATCGCGGGCGCATCGAACAGGTTGATACGCCGGGTGCACTTTACATGCGGCCGGAGACGCGGTTTGTGGCCACTCTGCTGGGCCGTGCGCTGCTGCGCGATGGCCAGCGCTCAGGCAAGCAGATCAGCTTCGCTGGCTTTGCGATTGATGTCGCACGGCTCAAAGACTGTGCCGGCCCTGCGGGCTCAATCACCGTCTGTCTGAGGCCGGAGCATCTGCGGCTGTTGCTGCCCGGTGACAGCGTGCCGGACGGTTGGATGTCCCGCGCCGGGCGCATTCAACGCCGCACGTTCCTTGGCACGCATTGGGACTATGAGTTTGCCGCCGACCCTGATGGCACACCCTTCGAGGTGTCCGCGCCGAACACGCTGGTGTTTGCGGCCGGTGCCGACGCTGTTCTCGCGCTCGATCCGGCTCGCGTGGTGGTGGTTACTTAGGGTCGTTCCGCTTTTGATGGAATCGAGGAACGACCCTAGCTCTTTGTTTTGTCGTGCTTCTTATCGGGAAAACCGCTCACACTTTTCCCGGAAGCACTCTAGGCCACGTCACATCCCGCCATCAAGGCGGATGCGGTAGAGAAAGCGCATACGGTCACCACGGCGCAGGCGTGGTGCATCGTTGGGCAGATGGGCAACCGCGCGACGAATGGGCGCTGAACTGACGGAGGTCAGCGCGTCGCCCATGCGGCGGCCGGCATGGGGTGCAGCGAGGGTGGCAAGCCGTGCGAGCGCTGGTTCCCGGATCCCCAGCGCACTGAGATGGCGCACCGTGCTCAACAGATAATCGAGATTGTTGCCGGACACGCCGCGCGCACCACGGATCAGATGCGCCTGTTCGGCCAGCGACTGCACCCCGGTGTAGCTTGGATGGCAGCGTTCGACGATATAAGCGAGCGCCGGTACAGTACGGTGCGCGCTGTCGTGCAAGGCGACCGGCACGTGCGCCTCGCGATAGACGCCGCTGATCAGTTCACGCTTGCGCAAATAGGCGAGCACTGTGGCTGCCGCCGGTGCTGGAACGCGATAGGCGACGCCCTCACAGGCACCACCGCGATCAAGGCCAAGCACCAGCCCCGGACGTGTCGCGCTACCGCGATGATGGGTGGATGAAATGCAGAAGGCGCGGTGATAGCCGTGCAGCCGCGCGCGGGCACTTTCAGCATAGGGGAAATCCGGCCGCCACATCAGCGAGCCGTAGCCGAAGATCCAAAAATCCTGCCCATCCCGCACGCGTTATCTGCTCCCTCACCATGGCATCTGCCGGCTGTTGCCCTCAGCATCAGGTCACGATAGGGCAGCGGATGGTGACGTGGCAACGTCAGAACAAGGTGCACACATGGACGTTCTCATCGATCTGGACGGCACGCTGGTGGACCCGAAGGTGGGCATTATCGGCTCGGTGCAATACGCCCTCGAACAGCTCGGGCAGCCGGTTCCGCCGATGGACGAGTTGCCTTGGGTGATCGGTCCGCCATTGCGCGAGGCGTTTCCGAAGCTCGGTGTGCCCGCAGCTGATGTCGAACGCGCGGTGGCGCTCTATCGTGAGAATTACAGCGGCGCGGGTGGCACGCGTCCGCCGGCGATGTTTGCCTGCGATGTCTATGCCGGCATTGAAGACAGTCTGGCAGCGCTGCGGCGCGCGGATTGCCGCTTGATTGTGACCACATCCAAGCCAGCGGTATTTGCCCGTCCCATCATCCGCGACAAGGGTCTGGCGGATCACTTCGCAGCCATTCACGGCGCTGAACTCGACGGCACCCGCGACAACAAGGCGGAGCTGATCGCGCACATCATCAAGACCGAACACGTCGATCCCGCCAACGCCATTATGGTGGGCGACAGAAAATTCGATTGTCTGGGTGCCAAGGCAAACGGCTTGCGTTCGATCGGCGTCACATGGGGTTACGGCTCGATCAGCGAATTGCGCGAGGCCGGCGCGTCAGCCCTGTGCGATCAACCCAAAGGGCTGCATCGTCTCGCACTATGGATGCTGACGGGGCACGGGTAATACCAGCGAGCGGCTGCTCTGACCCGTCACTCACCCGTCATGGCCGACTTCGCGGCCAAGACGAAAAAAATGTGGGTCGGACTTATCGCTCGACGGTGTAAGTGGCCCGCTGCGTCGCGCGTACGTCATCAGGTAAAAAGGCTCAGGAGCAACGTACTTCAGCGAGATCAGGCAGCACCTTTGGTGCGCTCACCGACGTCGGCGCGGGTGTCGCGCTTACTCGCCATCGCATCGATGGACGGGGCGGCCACCGCTGGTCGCAGTGCCGGTGCCAGCAAACGCTCAAGGCGGAGGCTGCGGACAGCTGCCATTAAACGACTATCGCGTTTCTCAGCTGTGAGGGTGCGCAGAAGACCAGCGCTGTGTAGCAGATCGAGCGGTTGGCCCGAGACGTTGCGGATTGTCAGCCGTCGGCCATTGGCTGCCAAACGCTTGAATGCGAAGACCATCGCGCCAACACCAGAGCCATCGATGACTTCAGTCCGCGCCATATCGACGACCACGTCATCGGTCGCGGTCGCGAGCCGTTCGAAGTCCGAACGAAGGGAAGGAACGTGCCCCGCATCGAGGCGCGAGGGAGCCTTGAAATAAATCGGCATGGAAAGGTTGCCCACTGGCATACGCGCGATTGTCCCAGAGAAGGACAACCGTCAACGAACTCTGAACCTCCGTGTACAATATCTTGAAACTTCGAATCAAGTCCTTTCCGGCATAGTAACTATACATTTACCGATCAACTCGAATTTAAGGTAAGTAATGCCGTTTACAGACGAGTGTTATTCTGAAGCGCAAGATATTCATTCATCGTCAAATTCCACCGGCGGTCCGGTAAACGGACAACACTTCAGGCAGCCAGCGCGCTTCCGAAAATTCTTCACTCGCCTTCTGCCAACACGCGTGCCGTAACTTTTTGACATCGCGCGCGGACGCATCGCGATACGCGGCAAGAGCGGCGTCTGCCGCGACAAGATCGCCGACGGGAAACAGCCACCCGGTCGCACCTTCGGCAACGACGGACGGCAAGCCTCCGACGCGACTGGCAAGCACTGGAATGCCGCGCGCGGCCGCTTCCAGCGCCGCCAACGGCACACCCTCGAAATGTGACGGCATGACCAGCACACCGACCTGCGGCCAGACATCGTCCATGCGTGTGGCAATTCCGTGAAACGTCACGGCGCCAGCATATTTTTCCTCAAGATCGCGCCGCATGGGGCCGTCCCCCCAGACATGCCACGACAAGGGCGTGGCACCAGCGCCTTGGGCCCGCGCTGCCAACTGACAGAAGAGGTCCGGGGCCTTCTCGGGGCTGAGACGACCGACAAACGCTGCTAAAGGTGGCAACGGCGCGGATGGCGGCACGGCGGACGTTTGCACGTAGCTTGGAATGACCGTTGATTTATACGGCAGCCGAGCGGCAATAGCGGCGCTGACGGCGATGCGCGCGCCCAACGCCGAGCTCCAATCGTCGAGCCATTCGTAAGCGCCGACGGGGAACGGCCCGCGCGCACCGGAGTGGAAGGTCGACACAACGCGCACGCCGGCCGTGCGGGCGGCGGCGCGGCCAAAGATGCCGGCCTTGTAGCCATGCGTATGCAGTAACGCTGGTCGAGTGGCGCGCAAGGCGCGGTGGATGCCCAGCAGCGAGCCGTCGAGATGCCGGAACGGCAGACCGGCGTCCGCCAACTGGGGGAGCCAGGCGTTGGGACCGTGCGTCTTAGTGTGGTCAGCCAACAGCACAATTTCAGTGGGATGACCGCGCCGACGGAGGCCATCCGCCAAGGTCGCAATGTGCCGTTCTGCGCCACCCACGCTGCTGCTGTCGATGAATTGCCAAATCATGCGGAACGCCAAAGGAGCCAAAAGGGGATTGGTGGGTCGAGCAAGGGGGTGAGCTGATCGTCTGCGGCACGCGCACCCGGTTGCTCACCGCCTGTCGCGGATTGCCGGATTTCCGCGGCGCTTTACCATGCGGCAAATGCGGGTGCAGAAATTTGATTGTCAATGTGTTATCGGAGCGCTCATAACAAGACAGCGCTCACAGACTGAAAGAGGTGTCCGGCTCGATGGCCTGCGTGGGACTAACCTCCTGGAACGGTTAATTGATCCGAATTGGCACTGATCGTGCAAAGACCGTCGCGACACGACGCGCGCTGCCGGGCGACTGGCATTATAACTTCGACCAGAATTTCGACCAGACCTGATCCGGCTCACAGTCAAGTAAGCGTACCCAAGGAAGTGGACACCGCATGATTTCGCAGCGCATCGTCACGGCGGTCGCCGTATTGGGCGTGATGGCCCTCGTCGCCGAGGCGCAATCGCGGCGCGGAGCGACCGACGCTGCGACCAAGCGGCCGATGATCAGCACCGCCTCTGGTATCGGTTCTGGCATTGTTGTCGCGGCGGCCGGAGACACACCCGCGCAACCTGAGATCACTGTGGTACCGCGCGACGCGACACGGCCCGACAGCCGCGCCACAGTGCTTGCGCAAACAGCGATCCGGGCCACGCCTGCCGCGGTGCCGCTGCCGACCGCACCCAACGTGCGCGCCGCCGCCGAACGCCTCGAATTGATCAACGCTGATCGGATCTCGATCAAGATCCAAGGTCAGCCCGAACTCTCCGGCGACTATCGCATCAACGACGATCAGACGATTTCGGTGCCTGTCGTTGGCCGTGTGTCGATTGCCAATCTCGATGCAGCAGGACTGGAAAAGACCCTGTCGGAGCGGCTCGCGCGGCTCGTCGGCCGCGAGGCTTACGTGACGGTTGAAGTGACCGAGTACCGCCCAATCTTTGTTTCTGGCTATGTCAGCAAGCCCGGCACCGCGCCGTGGAAGCCCGGCATGACTGTGCTGCAGGCGGTGACCGTCTCGGGCGGTGCTTTCCGCGGGGCGGACAGCTCCGGCATCGATGGCGCCAGCACCAAGCTGCAGCGGACGATCGAAGATCAGAAGCGCGTGCTGGCAACGATTGCGCGGCTGTCGTCGGAGCAAAAGGGCCTCGACAAGATCGAGATCCCGCCGCGCCTCATCGCGCTGGTCGGACGCAAGGACGCACAAGACCTGATTGAGGCCCAGCAGACATCGTTCCAGAGCCGCAGAAGCGCAACCGAAGCCCAGTCGGCAAGCCTGCAGCGAGCCATCGCGCTGGCCAAGCAGGAAATGGAGAGCATCAAAGCGCAACGCGCCCGCCTCGGCGAGCAGCTGCAGTTCCGCCGCAAGCAGTTCGCGCAGCTGAAAGTGCTCTACGACAAGCAGTTTCTGCGCATTGACCGGCTGACCGAGGAAGAACTGCGCATTGCCGATCTCGAAGAAAAGCTGGCATCGCTTGGCGTGTCGCTGTCGCGCACGGATGGCGCGCTGGTGGGCTACGAACGCGATCTCGGCAATCTGAAACAGGATCGCCGCGCGCTGATCGACACCGATCTGATGAAGCTTGAGCGTGACGCGGCGCAGCTCGAAGTCGAGATCGAGGCCGCCGGCACGTTGCCGCGCAAGCTCACCAAACCGCTGTCGGATGCGGACACCGATGGCCCGAAGAAAGATGCGTTGATCTATGAGATCGTCCGCCAGGATGCGAGCGGTCCCAAGACGATCGCGGCGGACCGCAACGCACTGGTCAAGCCCGGCGATATGGTCGTGGTGACATTGCAATAACGTCTGAACAGTCGATCTTTCAGCCGACGCGTAACGAGTTTCATGACCGGCAGAAAAAACGACATTCTTGCGAAAGCAAAAGCTGCCGGCTTGTTCGGGCTCGCGCGGCAGCGGTCGGCCAAGGCTATTCGTATTCTGTGCTATCACGGGCTGTGGCTGGCCGAGGACGGCTTTCCCGGCGACAGCATGTTCATGCAGCCGGCCACGTTCCGTCGCCGGCTCGAGATCATCCGCCGCGAGGGCTATCCGGTGGTGTCGCTGGCAGACGCCGTGCGTGCGCTCCGCGGCGAGGGGCCTGTGCTGCCGCAGGCGGCGGTTGTCATCACCATCGACGATGGGTGGTGGAGCACGTTCACGGGCATGCTGCCGGCGCTGGCTGAACACGCCATGCCGGCGACGCTCTATTGCGATACCGCGCAACTTGAGAGCAGCAGGCCCATTGCCCACGTGATGGCGCGCTATCTGGAAACCGTCGCAAATACCAAAGCCGACCGTGGCATGGTGGATGCTACAGCCGTTGCCAGTGCCCGTCGCGACGCCCGCGACCTGTCGCGGCCGATGGATGAGCGATTGGCTGCAACCCGCCGTCTTGCAACGGCGTTGAACATCGACATTGAGCCCTATTTGCAGGCGCGCGCCTTCGACTACATGACCCCCAACGAACTGGCCGCTGCCGTGCGCGAAGGCCTCGATGTGCAGCTGCACACACACACCCATAGCATCGGCGACATGAGCCCGGCCGTCATCGCCAACGAGATTGTTGCCAATCGCCGCGCGCTGTCCACTATGCTCGACCGGCCGCCGGCGCACTTCACCGAGTTCTGCTACCCGAGCGGCGTTGCGACACCAGCGGCAGCAGCAGCGCTTGCCGGGTTGGGCCTTCGCAGCTCAACCACGACCAAACAGGGCCTCGCGTGGCCGGGCATGCCCATGCATCTGCTGCCGCGACTGCTGGACGGCGAGAACATGAGCGACATTGAATTTGAGGCTGAACTCGCAGGGTTTGGCGATTGGCTGCGTGCGGGCCGGCAAAAGGTTAATCGCGTGATCGGGCGTGCGCACGCCGAGGCATGAAACTTGTATGCGGTGGGACGCGACCCATAGGGCTGACCCCTTGCTGATAGTTTGCTGAGATGACACTGCCCAACCGAGATCTGATCTGAACCATGGCGATTGCTGATAGTCCCGCGCTCAAGGCGCTGCCGTTGCCGAGCCGCGAGATGCTGCTCGCTGTGGTCAGCACGCTGCTGGCTGCGGTGACGTATTTTTTGACCGACGATCCGGTCAACACCATCGCCGCTGCTGCCCTGCCACTGGCGGCGCTGCTGTGCGTGCGCGCGCCACTGCCGATCTGCGTGATGTTCGTCGCTTTTACATTCTTTCGCCTGCATGAGGCCTACCCCTTTCTTAACGGCCTGAAGATCCCGTTGGGCCTCGGCGTCATGATGTTCGCCTGTCTCGGTCTGCACGTCTTCATCTTCAAATCGATGGATCCGTTCCTGACGCCGGAACTCAAGCGCGTGCTGGCGATGTTCGCGATTGTCGTCTTTGGGGTCATCTTTGCGCAGGACCGGCAGATTGCCTGGAGCTACGTCGTCGACATCTACTGGAAAGTGATCCTGATGACGTTCGCGATTGCCTGGCTGGCGCGAACGGATTGGGATTACGCCTTCATTGGCCGGGCCCTCGTGATCAGCGGCATGCTGATCGCGGCGGTCACCATCTACAATAAGATCTACGGCATCAGTCTGGTCGAAGGCACACGCGTGTCAATTGCACGCGTCATGCGCATCAACGAATTCGGCGATCTCGTCGACGCCCCGGCGGAATTCCAATCGACCTTGTCAGACCCGAACGATCTATCGCTCGTGTTACTGTTCCCCCTGGCATTCGCGCTGTCGTTCCTGATCTATCGATCGACGCGCTTCAATACGCTGCTTGGCGTTGCCGGCACCGCGTCCATCATGCTGGCGATCATCTTCACGCAGAGCCGCGGCGGCCTGATCGGCGTCCTTGCGGTGTTCGGCGCGCTCGGCTTCCACTTCATCAAGTCGCGCTCGGTGGCCATCACGCTGTGCCTCATCGCCGGGCTCGGCCTCGGTGCTGCCATGGGCCTCAAAGGCCGTGTGTCCGGCGGCGAAGCGGAACTTTCGTCGAGCGGCATTGACGACAGCGCCATGGGCCGCATCTACGCCTGGGGTGCCGCCATCAACATGGCCGCACGCCGGCCACTGACCGGTGTCGGCGTCAACAACTTCGCGCCGAGCTATTACTTCTTCACCGACAAATGGGAAAAGCGCGACAAAGCCGTGCACAGCACGTGGTTCCAGGTGCTGGGCGAAACCGGCATCCCCGGTATCGTTGTGTTCCTGATGTTGATGGTCGCGACCTTCCGCAGCGCCGTCCGGTCACTGGCGCGCCTGATCACTGCGGGTGCGCCGCCGGTCTTGACGGCCACCGCCTTGTCGCTGGTCTCAGGTCTTGCCGGGTTCTGCGCGGCGGGTACGTTTCTGACGCAGGCTTTCACCTGGCCGCTGTATGTCATGATCGGCATGACGGCGGGTCTGGCACAGGCGGTGGTCCGCTATGAAGCGACGCGCCCGAGTGTCGTGCCTGTCCCTGGCAAAGCACGCCCGGTTATGCCCGCACGTCCTATAATCCGCGGTGTTGCTGCGGCGAGATGATCCTTCATGACGTCGCTATCGGAAAAATCAGCCGCACTCCGGCGCTGGATCAAGGCCGGTGAAAACCCCTGGGCGGCACGCTTGTATCGCGCGGCACGCTGGGCCCGCAGCGCGAGCGTGCCGGTCATCCCGGCGCTGCATGGTCCACTTTACGTGGCGCATCGTGCCATCGCCGGTGGCCTCTCAAACGCCAAGCGCGTTGTCTGGTTCACGCCATTATTTCAGGCACGCCTGGCTGCACCTGCACCCGGTCTCTACGTCTATGACGGATTTCCGTTAGTGATGGGCAACGTCTCGATCCGCATCGGCGCTGACTGCCGTGTGGGCGGCAAGATCAACATCACCGGGCGCACGTCCGGACCCAAGACGCCAGAGCTCACCATCGGCCGCAACTGCGACATCGGCTGGGGCTCCACGCTTGCGGTGGGCCACCGCATCAGCATCGGCGACAATGTACGCCTCGCCGCCAACGTGCATCTCGCTGGCTATCCGGGACATCCCATCGATGCGGCGGCGCGCGCACGCGGCGAAGCGGAATTGGACGATCAGGTCGGCGACATTGTACTGGAAGACGACGTGTGGTTGGCGACAGGTGTGACCGTGCTCAAGGGCGTCCGCATCGGGCGCGGCACCATCGTCGGCGCCGGCAGTGTGGTGACGCGCGATCTGCCACCGTTCGTCCTCGCCGGCGGCGCGCCCGCGCGGGTTATTCGCGCGATTGCAGCGGATGCCTCCATTGCGACCGACACTGGTTTAGTCGGTGCCGCAGACCTCGCCGCGTCCAATCCTCCTCTCGTCATCCCGGCGAAGGCCGGGACCCACGGCAAACATCAAGATAGTCTTGACTAGTCGTGAGTGCCCGCCTCCGCGGGCATGACGCAAAAAAAGAGTGCGTTTGAATGTACCCCATACCAGTCGCGCCAGCGCGCCGGTCCAGATCATGATCCGCGATCTAGTTGTGTTTGCTGAAGATTGGGGGCGTCATCCAGCGTCAACGGAGCACCTTGTGCGGCGTCTTGCGCTGACACGCAAAGTCGTGTGGATGAACTCCATCGGCATGCGCCGGCCACGGCTGTCGCTGACAGACGCGCGGCGGGCGTTTGAAAAACTTGGTCATCTTGCGCGCAAGCCTGCGACGGCGACACCTGCCAGCAAAGCGCCGGGATTTACAACACCGGCAAACCTCAGTGTCGTCGCGCCGATTGCCATCCCGCTACCAGGCAACACACTTGCGTTCCACTTGAACCGCGCGCTGCTGTCGCGGCAGGTGCGTGGGCGGATGGCGCGCGCGGGCATCGACAAACCGCTGCTGTGGATCACCGTGCCAAGCGCACTCCCCGTCGTCGGCACACTCGACGAGCACGCGGTGATCTATTACTGCGCCGACGACTTCGGATCGTTGGCCGGCATCGATCACAAGCCCATTCTTGACATGGAAAAGCAGCTCGTCGCCCGCGCTGACCTGATCATTGTCGTTTCCGACGTGCTGGCGGCCAAGTTCCCGTCGCACAAAACCATCGTGGTTCCGCACGGCGTGGATTTTGACGTTTTCACAACGCCGGTGCCGCGCGCGCCCGATCTCCCCACGGGCCGAAAAATTGCAGGCTTTTATGGGTCGCTCCCGCATTGGGTGGACCCAACACTGATTGCGCGGTCTGCGGCGGAGTTGCCCGATTGGCTGTTTGTGTTCGTCGGCGGCGGTCAGTTGTTTGCTGACGGCGCAGCGCCCGCCAACACGCTCTTTCTTGGGGCCCGTCCCCATGGCGACCTGCCGCGCTACGTGCAGCACTGGGATGTCTCGCTGCTGCCCTATCGTGACTGTGAGCCACTGCGCGCCGGCAATCCGCTGAAGCTTCGCGAATATCTGGCGGCAGGGACGCCGATTGCCAGCGTTGATTTTCCAGCGTTGACGCCCTATCGCAGTCTTGTTTCCCTGGCAGACCATCCGGCGCACTTCAGTCGCGCTATTCTGGACGCTGCCAATGATAGCGCCCGCAACGAAGCGCGCCGTGACGCGGTGGCGTCAAGCACGTGGGAGGCGCGCGCTGCCGACGTCGCCGCCGCGCTGGAGGCTTTGTAATGCGTGATGCCATACGGACTGCGTTTGCTGTGCTGCTGCTGGCGCTCTTGTCATCCGTGCCCGGCGTCGCCCTCGATTTCGGCACGGGCGCGCTGCCGGTCGCGTTTGAGCCTGATCGCGCCGTCGGCCTGCCGGCCGCTGGCCGCATCGTCATTGAAGGCGTGATCGAAGGTACGGCACCGGTGACCGTCGTGCTGCGGGTCGATGATGCGCAATCGAAAGACTATGCCAGCCGCCTGAACGACGAACGCACACTGCCGCCCGGCCGTTTCACGCTTGCGTTCGACGTCGCGACATTGCGCGCCACGAGCGGCCGCATGCTTGACGCCAGCAAAATCAGCCGCGTGATCTTTTTCATCGTCGGCGACGGCCGCGCGCGCGTCGACCGCTTCGCAACGGCTGACGGCACCCCCGCGCCCGTGCCGCAGCCCGCCCAAACCGCTGCCGCTCAAACGCCGATCGGCTTCAGCTTCGGCAGTGGCGCGTTGCCTCTCGCATTCGAGCCGGCCGCTCCCGTCACCTTCGATATCGCGGGCCGCATCGATATCGCTGGCACCATTGAGGGCGTCGCACCCGTCACGCTTGTGCTGCGCGTCGATGATGGCCGTTCGACAAGCTACACCACCCGCATGAACGACGAGCGGTCGCTGCCGCCAGGCCCGTTTGCGCTGCGCTACGATGTGGCGAAACTGCGCGCCAACGATGGCCGCGTTCTTGATGCGTCCGATATCCGCCGCGTGATCCTCTTCATTGTCGGGCCGGGCAGTGCGCGGGTGACGCACTTCGTGCTGACGGGACCGGCTGTTGTCAATGCGCCCGCGGCACAAGCGTTGCCAGCAGCCGCATCACCCATACCCCCACCTGCAGGGGCGGCCGGCGCAGCTCGCCTCGCGCTACCCACCGGGCCACTGCCCATCGCGTTCGAGCCCGACGCGCTGGCTGCATTGCCGCTGGGCGTTATCGACATCGCCGGGACAATCACCAGCAAGGCACCGGTCAATCTCGTGGTGCGCATCGATGACGATCAATCGACCGACTACCTGAGCCGCATGAACGACGAGCGCACGGTGCCGCCCGGCCCGTTCCAATTGAGCTTCGACACCCGCGCGCTCAAAACCAGCGGCGGCCGCACGCTTGATCCATCGCGCATCCGGCGGATCATTCTGTTCGTCGGCGGCATCGGCAGCGGCACGGTGTCCCGATTTGAGATCACGGGCACAGGGTCACCAGCACCTGCCCCAGCGCAACCCACCGTCGAAATCATTCCGGCAACGCCAGCGAATGGCGCGGCATCGGCACGCGCACTCGCCAGCGGCAGCCTGCCGCTTAAGTTCGAGCCTGGCAGCCCCACCGCATTTTCCGATGGTGACGAGATCCAGGTCGAGGGCGTTGTCAGTGGCGCTGCCCCGGCCGCTATCGCGCTGCGGATTGATGATGCAGCGTCCGGTGGCTACCCGTCGCGGTACAACGACGAGCGCATGATCCCACCCGGGCCGTTCCGTTTCGCCGTCGGCCTCAAAGGTCTCAAAACGCCGAGCGGACGCGTGCTCGATCCGGCCAAGATCAGCCGCATCATCCTGTTCGCCTGGCAAGGGTCGCCGCAAGTGAGCATCACGCGCTTTGAGGCGACGCGTGCAGCCACATTGCCGGCGGGTGCGAAGGGTTATTCGTTTGGCGCTGCGGACGCACGTCTGCCCGCTGGCTTCGAGCGCGTTGGTCCCACCGATCCACGCTTGACCGGCCGTGGCCCCATCACCGCCGTGCGGCGGCCCGCACCTGACCCACTTGTTGCCAACGGTTTGAAGGGCGTGCGCCGCGTCGTGTTGCCGGCACCTGCACCGTCACCCTCTGGCCGCGTGCGCGTGACCGTGTGGACCGAAGATCCCGGCGAGTGGGATCTGCTGCCGCATCCGCTCGACCGCCGCATCCAGGTCAACGGTCGCGATCTGCTGGTGGAGAAATGGGGCGCGGAAGCCTGGATCGCACAACGTTATCTGCGTGGCGCACGCATCGAGCACACCGCCGCCGACGATGCCTGGACCGCCTACGGCTCCAAGCGTGGCGATCCGCGCTCGATTGACATCGACGTTGTGCGCGAAGGGATCGCGATTGATATCTCAGGCAGCGACAACGCCGCCTATTATCTCTCCGCCGTGCTGATCGAACCGGTGTCGCAGACCGCACCCGCTGGCGAAGCCTCCGCCGGGCAGCGGTTTGTCGATGCCCAGCGCGCGGCCTGGTATCGCTCGACGATGCCGGTGGCCCCTGCGGTCACAGACACAGCCGACGGCAGCCTCGCGCTGACGCTGAGCTGGAGCCAAGCCGCTATCAAACCAGAGCTCAAACCAGAGCCGCTCCGTCAGCGCGCGGCACCCGATACGGCTGCCAGCTTAAAAATCAGCCTCACCGCCGAGCAGGCCATCGCCAAGCCGCGTGTGAGTATCGACCCGCCCCGCCGCAATGGCGTCACCCTGCCATCGCGGCTGTGGGGGGCCCAAGCCAAGCTCGAACGCGATGACACGGTCCTGCGCCTCCGAGACAATCGCCTGCTGGCCGACGCCTCAAGTCTGCCACTCGCGCCCGGCGTCTCGCGCGGTTACGAGATCTGGATCGATATCCCGCGCGGGACGGCTGCGGGCGTCTACACCGGTGCACTCGTTGTCGCCGATAGCAACAGCAGCCGCAGCCGCTCATTCCCCATCGAGATTACCGTGCTCGGCGTCACCCTGCCGCCGGTGACCAAACCGTCCGGATTCTACCTCGCGCGCGCCGCCCACCTCGCCTACTTCCCCGGCCTTGCCATCGAGCGCGAGCGGCAAGTCCAGTGCGACCTCGACACGCTGCGTGGTTTCGGGCTGACCAACACCGCGCCGCCCATCGGCGGTCTCGACCGCGCCGACCTCGGCGTTTTCGCGGGCGACCTGCGCCGCGCAGGCGCATCCGGCATCGCGCCAGGTTTTCTGATCTACAATCCGCTGCACGATCTCGTTTCCACCCAAGGTCCGAACCGTGCCTCCGATATCGTTGCCCGCCTCGAAGACATGATCCGCGCGCAAGGCCTGCCGCAACCGCTGTGGAGTGTGGCCGACGAGCCGAGCAACCCCGACCAGGTCAACGCGGCGCTGCCCGACTTCGTCAAACAGTTGCGTGGCAAGGCTCGTGGCGTGCGCCTCGCCGGCCATCTCAACACGCCGGTCGATGAAAAGTTCGCGCCCTACTTCGACACGCTCATTGTGAACCAAGGCTTCGGCATCGATGCGGGCGGGCTTGAGCGCCTGCGCAAAAGTGGCAAGGGCGTGTGGATCTACAATACCTTCGCGCCGCGCCAGACCGCCGGGCTTTGGCTGTGGCGCACCGCCGCCGAACGTTACGTCCAATGGCATGGACGCCTGCCGACCGGCGACCCGTTCGATCCCATCGACGGACGCGAAGCCGATTTCCAAATGCTCTACCCCTCGGTCGAGATCTGCCCCAAGCAACCCGATATTCACCGTGACCTGCTGCGGATGGCGGAGGGCGTTATCGATCAGCGCTGGCTGCTCTGGCTCGATGCTAGCGCCGCGCCCACCGCCAAGGCTCTCGCCGCCGAGACGCGCGCGCGCCTCCCCGGCCCCTTCGCCGATGCCAAGGCGTTAACGCGCGCTGACCTCGAACTCTTGCTTAGCCGCATCATGGACTTGGCTTCGCGATAGCCGATTTTACCACACGCCATAGTTGCTGATTATTAACCTCTACACCAAGAACCCGAAGCCCAAGGATGAATTTTGTGCTAAAGTCGGCTTCTAAATTGCAGGGTCCTGCGGGCAGTCGTCCAGCAGACCCATCCAGCAGACCGTCGAGGAACTCAGTCGCGTGAAACAGAACCTGTTCGATATCATTACCCAGCTGATCGAGACCGCATGGCGCCGCCGCGTCCTGATCGCTGTGCCGTTGATGATCATGCTGCCGCTGAGCATCATCGGCTCGCGCTTCCTGCCGCAGACTTACATCACCAAGGCCCTTCTGGTGATGTCGGAAACCGGCTCCGATAATCCGCTGATCAAGGCCCCGGGCACCAACGAGCGCATCCGCGACCGGGCACCCGGGTTGCAGGCGCTCCTCAAGAGCGACCGCGTGTTGGTCAATGCGTTGCACGACATCCTCGGCGACCGCATGCCGACCGACCCTAAGCGCATTGCGCTGGCCCTCAAGGACCTCGACAGCCAGCTGACGTTCGAAATGATCGGCACTGATTTCCTGGAATTCCAGCTCAAGGGCACTAATCCCACCGGCCTCGGCCGCAAACTGGAAGCCGTCACCTCGCGTTTCCTCGAAAGTCTCGTCTCGCCCGACCAAGCCGCGCTCAGCGCCACGCAAGTGCTGCTTGAAAAGCGCCGCGACGACCTCGCCAACACCGAGAAGGCACTCGCCCGCTTCAAAGAGCAGTTGGGCGAGCGCGCGCTCGCAGCCATTGCGACCAATGACAATCGCTTGAAGGAAGCACAGGCTGCCGTACAAGGCCGCAGCGCCGACAGTGCCGCCATCGATGCTGAGGTCGTCGCCCTCAAGGGCGCGCTTGGCACGTTCGCGGCACCAGAAAATGCCGGCCGCCGCGAGACCGAAATCAAACAGGCCGTGGCCACTGCCGAGAGCGCCGAAAAGGGCCGCACACCGGCCGCCCAGGCCGAGGCGCTGGCAGCGCGCAGCCGTGCCGCCCAGCTCACCCAGTTGCAAACGCTTGAAACCCGCGGTGCCACCGTTCGCCGCGACTTGGAACAGGCCACCGCGCTGGCGACCGATCAGGCGCGCGTCGCCAGTGACAGCCGCTCACCCGAAGGCCAGCTCCGTCGTCTCGAACGCGATGTTGCCGAAGCCCGTGCCCTCTTCGAGAGCTACAAGCAGCGGTTTCCGTCCGCAGCCGTCGGTCGCTCGTTGCAGGTGCTGAATGCGCCCGAACGCATCCGCGTCATCGACGCCCCACGCGATCCGCAGTTCCCAGCCACCTCGCGACTGAAGTTCATTCTGGCCGGTGTCATGGCCGGGTTGGTGCTGGCGGCTGGCCTCACCGGCGGTGCCGAGCTGTTGGACCAGCGCCTGCGCCGCGCGCCGGACTTCGAAGCTGTCGCCGGCGTGCCAGTCATCGGCCGCCTGCCGCCAGCGCTACCGGCCCGTCAGCCGGATGATCTGACCACCCGTGCGATCGATCCATCACCGCCCGCCGGTGCCTACAGCGGCGACAACATCACGTTCATCACCAAGGGCCGCCAATCGACAGCGGCGTAATGGGGCGTAATGGGGACAGCCACCTTTTCGTCGGCTGCCCACAAGGAAGACAAAGGTTCACGGAAAAGGTGGTTGTCCCCACTCCCAACCTGCATAGGCGTTCCAATAATCCCGAAGCGCCAGCGGTGCGCGAAAACGAAGATCCGCCACGAGATACGATCTCATGCGCTTCGGGACTATTTTTGGAGGGCTCGGAGAGCCGGATGCAGCGAAACCAGTGATCCGGACTTTGGAGCCTTGCAGACGCACGGCGTGAGACGCACAAATCGATCACGCTTATCGGGATGACACAACAACCAGACGACGGGTGCTGACACGTGCCGTTCCGCACCTTTGAGTGCAAGCCCGGCGGCCCGATGACGATCACTCTACCGGGCAGTGATGAAGACCGGGTTACCATGCGTGCAAAAATGACCTCCGGCAGGCCGCACCCCGCTCACGCCTAGTGGCCTGAATCTCCTAAAGTGCGGGATACAGGCTCTTCAGCTTTACACGCGCGTCGGTTGAGGTGAAGTGCCAGTTGGCCTTGGCGTTGTGGGTATTGCGGCGCTTGCCCCATGCAGTGACTTCGCCTGCGAGCATC
>JANNEU010000176.1:0-4698 GCA_031379035.1 Hyphomicrobiaceae bacterium
CCGGTGGCGCCGGGTGCGAGAATTTCGGGCACGCGGGTGGCGGCGTCGGTGAAGGCGATTTCGTCGGCGACGAGGGCGTCGAGGCGTGAGTCTTCGAGCAACTTGAGCGCTGTGCCGAGGCGGCGTGCGTAGTCCCAACGGATGCGGCGCGAGGGCGAGACCTTGCCGACTTGCGACGAGACGAGCTTGAGGCGGCGGCTGTGGAAGGGACCGCCGAGTTCGACTGCGACTTTCTGTGCGCCGAACCAGCTCATCTCGACGATGGTGGCTTCGTCGCCTGCGAGCGCGATGGCGGTGTTGAGACCGGGCGCAGAGGCCGATGTGTGGAAGACAACGTCGCAGTCACGCGGTGCATCGGCGGGTGTCGCGAATTTGCAGCCGAGATGCGTGGCGAGCGTGGCGCGCGACACGTCCACATCGACGAGCGTGACATCCGCACCGGGCAAGCGCCCCGCGAGGTTCGCGACCAGAAGGCCAACAATACCGCCGCCGACAACGGCAATGCGATCACCAGGGCCGGCGCCGGAATCCCACAGCGCGTTGAGCGCGGTTTCCATGTTGGCCGTGAGCGTCGCACGGCGCGGCGAGACGGCGTCGGGCACGACGGTGAGGCGGTCGAGCGTTGCGTTGAACCAATCCTGGTGCGGATGCAGACAGAACACGGTTTTGCCGAGCAGATCATCGCTGCCGGCGTGCACGCGGCCGACGGCGCAATAGCCGTACTTGACGGGGAATGGGAAGTTGCCTGCCTGCATGGGCGCACGCATGCGCTCCCATTCACTCTCGCCGACCTGGCCTGCGAGGATGAGGCGTTCGGTGCCGCGGCTGATACCGGTGTAGAGCGTTTGCACCTGCGCCTCGCCGGTGCGTGGCGGCGGCACGGTTTCGGGACGCAGCTCAGCTTTGCCCGCGCTCACATACCAGAGCGCCTTGGCGACTTGCGTGCGGCCGGTGGAGCGGCGGGTGGTCATGGGGGTGGTGTCCTGGAAGAAGCGCCCGCAATGTCGAAGTCGAAAGTGACGTCTTCCTTTGCTATCCTTGATCTTGCTCGTGCTTACTCACGATCTCGTCGAACCGCGCTCTCGTCATTGGGCAATCGATGAGATCTTCAAATTGACGTTTCTTAAGTCCGACTTGCTTGGCCATCTTGCCCAGCAGACTATCGCCGATGTCATTGCTACCCGCGTCATGACTGACCATTGTCCGTGCGATTGTCGTACGACCTTGGAGGTCTTCGTAGACGAAGTGGATATGTTTGCGCTGTCTTTCCTCTGCAAATCCCTTTGCCAAAAGGCCGCTACAAACCTCACGATGCTTCCTGGGCACTACCGCTCTCCTCAAAGGCCAACAACAGTCTTGCCTTCAGAGCTTGTGCTGCGGGCGTAAGTTTTGCGTCTTCGACTTTTGCGTATCTCTTCCACACCAGCGCCAACTCGTCATGTAGCGCATCGACGAGCGTTTCGCGGTTCTCCGCGTGTACAGATAGCCGCAGCGACGGGATTTCTGCAGAGAACACCGCATCGGTTTCGTCAAACGAAACTGAAGCAAAAACTTCCTGACTAGCCGATATTGTCTGGTTGCCAACGTCAAATGACGCGACACCTATCGGATCCATATCGACCGCTTCAATCCTCTCTACGTCATCGATTGACGTCGGCGCACCACTGACGTCGCGCGTGATGGTTCCAAAGACTAAGAGCATCGCCCGCGGATGCTCTAGCAGTGCGTCCTCCACATAATCATTGTATCGCCCTGCTAAATCGCGCGCAGACTGAAGATGGCGCACTATTAGCTCACGCTTCATGAAGTCGATGCGCTTGAACTCGCCCAGCACAACGCCTGGAGCCCTGTGGCGCTTTGTTTTTCGCATAATTTGCTCGATAAATGGTCGAGCACTAACTGTGTCCAGAAGTCGAGTACGGCCTCTCAGGACTTCGAGTTCAGTACCCGTCGAACGGGGTGGTGCCAAACGCTCCAGCGCCTCAAGTGCAAAGCGGCGCCAAGTCTCGTCAGCGATAGAGCCCTCAAGTTCAGCTTCGCTGGAATTGCCGACTGCCGAAAGCAACTTTGCTACCTCAGAAGAAATGGCGGCAACGTCGGACGCGCCTAAGAGGCCCGAGCCCTGGATCCGAACAGGCGTGACGTAACTGCCCTTTAACGGAAGGTCGCACACCAACTTATATCTATCTTGCATTGATGTCGAAGGCCGCACCCGTTTGCCAGGGGCATGCCCTTCCAATCTCATCGCCAAAAGCAAAATCACTCGCTGCAGGGCATCAAGGGATTGCGCCAGCGCAGCTGCCGGCACTGTATGGCCCTGGTCGAGCTTGGGGTCGTAGAACCGAAGCCTCAGCGTGTCATTTTGTTTGCGTGCCATGCTTACGGTGAATCACATGGGCGGCTTAACTTCAAGTTAACACTTTCCAAAAACCACTCACTTTCACACCCCAATCCGTCCACCCGTGACCCGCGCATTCGCGCGCTCAAGCTCCAGGCTCCGCGCGAGTTCTTCGCGGGCTTTTTCGGCTTGGCGCTGGCGGTCCCAGAGGGAGGCGTAGAGGCCGTTCTGTTCCATCAGTTCGGCATGCGTGCCGCTTTCGACGAGGGCGCCCTTGTCGAGTACGAGAATGCGGTCGGCGTGAACGATGGTGGAGAGGCGATGGGCGATGACGAGGGTGGTGCGATCCTTGGCGACGCGATCAAGTGCGTCCTGGATTTCTTTTTCGGTGTGGCTGTCGAGGGCGCTGGTGGCTTCATCCAGCATGAGGATGGGTGGGCCCTTGAGGATTGTGCGGGCGATGGCGACGCGCTGTTTTTCGCCGCCGGAAAGTTTAAGGCCGCGCTCGCCGACCATGGTTGCGTAGCCATCCGGCAGGGTGGCGATGAAGCTGTCGATCTGGGCGAGTTGGGCTGCCGTCTTGACCTCGTCGTCGGTGGCTTCAGGGCGGCCGTAGCGGATGTTGTAGAGGATGGTGTCGTTAAAGAGCACGGTATCTTGCGGGACGACGCCCATGGCAGCGCGCAGCGAGGCTTGTGTCACATCGCGGATGTCCTGGCCGTCGATGGTGACGCGGCCGCCGGCGACATCGTAGAAGCGCAGCAGGATGCGGCTGATGGTGGATTTGCCGGCACCGGACGGGCCGACGATGGCGACCATCTTGCCGGCGGGGACTTCGAAAGAAAGTCCGTCGAGAATGGTGCGCTCTGGATCATAGCGAAATTGCACGTTTTCGAAGCGAACGGTGCCGCCGGTAACTTTCAGAGGTCCCGCGCCGGGCTTGTCGGCGATCTCGGGGTTTTCGCCGAGGACGTCCATCATGCGTTCGATGTCAGTCAACGACTGGCGGATTTCGCGATAGACGGTGCCCATGAAGTTGAGCGGGATGAAGAGCTGCAGCATCAACGCGTTGACCATGATGAACTGGCCCACGGTGTTGTGGCCGGCCATCACGTCGCGGGCGCTCATGATCATGCACAGCGCGAGGGCGATGGTGAAGATCACTGCTTGGCCGGCGTTGAGGACGCCAAGCGAGGTATAGGTCTTGATGCTGGCGGCTTCGAAGCGCTCCATGGATTTGTCGTAGCGTTGCGCTTCGCGGGCTTCGGCGCCGAAGTATTTGACGGTTTCGTAGTTGAGCAGGCTGTCGACGGCCTTGGTGTTGGCCTCGGTGTCGCTGTCGTTCATGGTTTTGCGGATGGCGACGCGCCATTCGGTGGCGAGGATGGTGAACCACAGATAGCCGATGATCATCGCGACAATGACAGCTGCGTAACGCCAGTCGAATTCGAGGACGCAGACGGCGAGCACGAGAATGAACTCAACGACAGTGGGGATCAGCACCATCAGCAGCATGCGGGTGATCTGCTCGACGCCGGAGCGGCCGCGTTCGAGGACGCGGGTGAGACCGCCGGTTTTCTTTTCGAGATGGAAGCGCAGCGAGAGGCGGTGCATATGCTCGAAGGTGGAGAGCGCGAGCTTGCGGACGGCGTGCATGGCGACTTTGGCGAACATGCCTTCGCGGACTTGCTGCAATATGCTCATGACGATGCGGACCAGGCCGTAGAGCAGCACGGCGGCGATCGGCGCGCCGACCAACCAGCCAGATGCGACGAGGGCACCAACGCCACCTGATTTGGCAACAAGCGCGTCGGTCGCCCATTTGAACGTATAGGGCATCATCACGGTGACGAGCTTGGCGGCCAACATGAGGCCAAGACTGATCATCACGGTGCGCTGCAGGTCGGGCCGGTCCTTGGGCCACACGAACGGCCAGAGGCCATCGATGACGAAGGCCTGTTTGGGCGTCGGCCGCAGGCGCGCCGGGATCCGCGCGACCCAGGCGGGCGCGGGTGGCTGCGGCGCGGTTGCGGTGGTGACCACGGCTTCGGATTTCGGTGTTGGGGGCGTGCGTTGTTGCATGCCCCGCTCATAGACCCGCACGCGCCGGGTTGTCGACGGGAAAGGGTGAGTTTTGGAGGGCCGAGCCGTGGGGCTGACCCCATGTAACTGAATGGGCCGCGGGCTGCGACTGTGATCAGGCGGCTTCGGTGAGCTTGAGACCGAGGCCGGCCGTTGGCGGAGGGAGTTCTTTGCCGTCTTCCTTGTAGAGCTCAATCACCTCTTCGACGATAACGCAGAGTTCCTCAAAGACCTTTTGTTCGTCGTCACCGTGGCAGCCGCCTCGCATGAGGCCGGGG
>JANNEU010000192.1:0-23402 GCA_031379035.1 Hyphomicrobiaceae bacterium
TCCAAATCAGCCGCCAACGCCGCAACACCCGGTGCCGCCTTATCCCAGTCATCCAACAGCGCTTGCAGCGTCTTAAGACCGCCAAAGGGGCGACCAGAGATCTCGGAAACCACTGCCGCCCGCGTCAGATCGCGCGAAACAATCGCCAGCGCACCGTCACGGTCGCCATTGCGCAAAGTCGCCAGTTTCATATGATAGCTCCTCGCAGTCGGTAATTGTCTGTCGCACTCCCCGGACCGCAGGTCCAGACGTGACCCAGCAACGCTTGGAATTCGACGCTCTATGACCATCAAGCGCCGGCAGTTCTTGACCGCAGGTGCACTCGCCACCGGCACCGCGAGCGGCCTCGCTGCGCCCGCCATCGCGCAAGGGCAGCCGGTCATCAAATGGCGGCTGACGTCCAGTTTTCCCAAGTCGCTCGACACCATCTTTGGCGCAGCGCAGATTTTTACCAAGGCCGTGGCTGAGGCAACGGACAACGCGTTTCAGATTCAGACTTTTGCCGCCGGCGAGATCGTGCCGGGTCAACAGGCGCTCGACGCCGTGACGTCGGGGTCCGTCGACTGCGCGCAGACGCCAACATCCTTCTATACCAGCAAGGACCCGACGCTGGCCTTCGGCACCGGCATTCCCTTCGGCCTCAATCAGCGCCACCAACAGGCGTGGTGGACCTTCGGCGGCGGCGGCGAGATCGTCAACGAAAGCCTCAAGAAGTTCAATGCTTATGGCATTCCCATGGGCAATTCCGGCACCCAGATGGGCGGCTGGTTCCGCAAGGAAATCAATACCGTCGAAGATCTCAAAGGCCTGAAATTCAGAATTGCCGGCATGGGCGGACAAGTCCTCGCGCGGCTCGGCACCACCACGCAGCAGCTCACGGCAGGCGATATTTATCCAGCGCTAGAGCGTGGCACACTAGACGCGGCAGAATTCGTTGGCCCTTACGACGACGAAAAACTCGGCCTCTCGAAGATAGCAAAATACTACTATTATCCCGGCTGGTGGGAAGGTAGCGCCATGATGCATCTGGTCGTCAACCTCGATCAGTGGGCCAAACTGCCAAAGAGCTATCAAGCGATTGTCCATCAAGCGTGCGATCACGCCAACCTATGGATGATGGCCAAGTACGACACCGTGAACGCACCGGCGCTCAAGCGATTGCTGGCGGGAGGCACGCAAATCAAGGCCTTCCCCGTGCCCGTGCTGGAGGCGTGCTACAAGACCGCGAACGACTACTACGGCGAAATCGCCAGCCAGAACCCGCTGTTCAAGCGCGCACACGACAGTCTGATTGCCTACCGCGGCGAGCAATTGCTGTGGTGGCAGATCGCCGACTATTCGTTCGACACGTTCATGATCTCGGTGCGCAACAAGGGGTGACGGCCAACGGGTTGGCAGTTCCATTGTGCATGACTACTGCACCTGCCCACCCGACAGCAGCTGTTGCAGCATGGTCTGATTGACGTTGAAACCGGCGCGCTGCTGAAGCCCACCAACCAAGGCGCTGTAGATATCAGACTGCATCGTCCGCGTCAGATCCGTCTTGAGCTTCTCGGTCTGCGCCGCCGTCGGTGCGGCCGCCACTGTCACTTCAGCGACCTTGAGGATGGTGCGTGACGCACCATCGGTCGTCAGCGCTGACGAGGCACCGCCCTTGGGCAGTGAGAACGCCTGCTGGACGCCGCTCGGCGTCAATCCTGGCGGCGAGGTGGCCCGGGTGATGGCATTGGTCTTCTCAAGCTTCGCACCACTCTCAGCGGCAAGCACCGACAACGCTTCACCCTTCAGCGCGCGCTCAACCAGCCGCGCGGCGACCGAACCAAGTTCCTTGCGCGTCTCAGCCTCCGTCCATGCCGTTTTGACATCGGCAAGAGCCTCTTCGAACGGCTTGTCCTTCTCCGGAGTCACGCCGGTAACACTGACCCAGCCAAGTCCACCATCTGCTAAATCAATCGGCTCTGCGTCGAGCCCGATTGCGCCGGCAAAGATCGCCGCCGTCAGCGCTGCTGCATCCGTCTGGGTCAAGACCGGCTTCCCATCCGCACTTTTACCTGCGCGGTCGATGCTCGCTACTTCAACAAACGTGAGGCCCGTTTTCAGTGCAGCTTCCTTAAGGGTCTTGCCGGCCGAGCGCTCGTCCTCAACTTGGTTTTGCAAAGTCTGGATTTCGCGACCTGAACGTTGCGTCTGCAGCACGTCTTTGACTTCAGCGGACACATCCTCAAGCGTCTTTAGCTTGCCGGGATTGATTTCTGTGACGCGCAAAATCACAGTCGTGAAGACGCCCTCGATCACCTTCGAGACGTCGTCCTTCTTGAGCGCAAAAGCCGCTTCCGCGATCTTTGGATCGATCATTTGCTTCTTGGCCTGCACACCAAGATCGAGATCGCTCTCCTTGGCACCGAGCTTCGTCGCAGCCTCAACAAAGTTCTTGGCTTTGACCAGCTCTGGCAGCGCCTTTTCCGCGGCCGCCTTGTCGGGGAACGACATCTGATAGATCCGCCGTGTCTCTGCCACGTTGTAGCGGTCCTTGGTCTGCTCGTAGGTCTCTTTGATTTCCTCCGGCGTCACCACAACACGCGCCTTCACAGCATCCCGCGTCAACAGCAGAAGTCCCGCCTTGCGCGTCTCCGGTGCCACGAATTGCCGTTTGTTGCCGTCGTAGAATTCTTTCAGCTTCGCGTCATCCGCTGGTGGCAGTTTCACAACCTTGGCCGGATCAAGCGTGATGTGCTCGATCACGCGCGTTTCTTCGGCATGTTTATGCAGCAGGTCGATGTAGGCTTGTGCGGGGGCCACGCCGGCAAGGACGCTATCGGTCAGCTGCTCGCGCACATCGTCCTTCTTACGCTGCGCGAAATAGGCCTGCTCGCTAAGACCGATTTGGCGCAGGAACTGATCAAACCGCGGCTTGGAAAACCGACCGTCGATCTCCGCAAAGTTCGGATCGGCCTTAACTGCATCCACGATCGATTGGGTCGAGACCCCAAGCCCCATGGTGCGAGCCTGTTGATCGAGCGCTGCCGCACCGGCGAGGCGCGATAACACGCGTTGATCGAGACCGAAATACTTGGCCTGTTCAGGCGTGATCCGCCGGCCAACCTGCCGCGAAATCTGTTCCAGCTCATTCTGATAAGCGCGCTGGAATTCCTCTGGATACACGGCCGTGCCGCCGACTTTGGCCAGCCATTGGTTTGAACTGCCGCCCTTCCAATCCGGACCGATGCCCCAAAGGGAGAACGCCACGATCAACGGCAGGAATAGAACGAGCGCTGCAACCTTGGAAGTAGCACCTCGACGGAGCATTTCGAGCATCTGAAGGGTCCAATTGACGACGACAATAGAGGCCGGGCTCGCGCCCCAGCACAGCGTGCCCAAGCCCGTAACCTACAACCCCGCACCTGTCGATAGCTGGACACTGCTGGCCCGATCAGGTCCTGCCTCGCCCACGGCCTCGCCCAGCCCTCAAACCGTCGGCGGCGTATCGAGCACTTTCAGGATCGCTTCGGTGACCCGCGCGACATTGACGTCATCCTTGTGGATCACGTCAGCCACCCCAAGCCGCATCAGCTCGATCTGACGC
Source organism: Hyphomicrobiaceae bacterium (assembly GCA_031379035.1). Taxonomy (GTDB): domain Bacteria; phylum Pseudomonadota; class Alphaproteobacteria; order Rhizobiales; family Hyphomicrobiaceae; genus JABFRJ01. The sequence goes on from JANNEU010000192.1 coordinate 3,584, forward strand.
GCGCGCGTCAGCAGCCCAGACATGACGATAACCCTGGTCTGGCACCCCGCCGTACGAATGACATTGAGACTGACTTCGGCCGAGGTCCCGTGCCCCAACCGATCATCGAGAAACAGCAACTGTGGCGTTTCTTCAAGCAACGCTTTGCGTATGTCGCGCGCAAACTTGACATGGCGAATGCGCACGTCGGGATCAAACACCAACCGCAAGACCGAGCCCAAGACTTCGGCATCGAAGGAGGTGTCATCAATGATCAGGATGTTCGAGATCGGCGCCATCTCGCTCAATCGCATCTTCAACCGGCTGCGATGCTCCAGGTGGTCCCGCCCAGCCCGGGCCGAGGTGAAATCCGCAGTGATCTGCGCTAGCGTCTGCATGGTGCAAGTCCCACCCTGCAACTTCGGCGCGCCCCAGGACCCTGTCGTCCCCGCGCCAGTTGCAAAACAGTTGTCTAAACATGCGGAGGAAACGATCACCCCTCCTTTGGAAAAAACAGATATTCCACTCGCCTCATGCAATATCCCGCATCACCCCGCAAACCATTGCCACCAAACAGGAAAACCAGACATGCCCTTTGATCCGCATGCGGCCGCTCTGCACATAAGTCACATGCACGCCAGCCGTACAGGCTACGCAAACCTCGCCGGCGACCTGACGCCGCCGACAATATCGGACGCCTATCGGGTTCAAGAAGCTCTCGTGCCGATGTGGACACCGACCCGCGGCGCGGTCGCCGGCCTCAAGATCGCAACCACCACCAAAGTCATGCAGCAACTCATGGGCATCGACCATCCCTGCGGCGGCATGATCTACGCCAACACGATCCACCACAGCCCCGCGACCCTCGACCGCTCTCGGTTCATGCATCTCGTCGTCGAGTGCGAGCTCGCGGTGCGCCTTGGTGCGGACCTGCCCGCGCGCGGGCACCCGCTCACCCGCGATGATGTGCGCGCCGCCGTCTCAGAAGTCATGCCCGCCTTCGAGCTGATCGAGGATCGCAACGCCGACTACAAAAGCACCGCCGCGATGTCACTCATTGCCGACAATGCCTGGAACGGCGGCATTGTGCTCGGCTCACCCATCGCGCCATCGGCTGGACAGGCACTCGACAAACTCGCCGGTACGCTCTCGATCAACGGCGCAACGGCACATACAGGCTTAACTGACGATCCCATGGGCGCGCTCGCCTGGGTTGCAAACCTCGCCATCGAGCGCGGCCGCCCGATGACCAAAGGCATGGTGGTAATCACCGGCAGCGTCATCCCCACATTACCCATCAAGGCGGGCGACCGGTTCTCGTTTGAGCTGGCGGGATTAGGCGCGGTCGAGATGACGGCGACGTGAGCGCAAAGCTGGACAGACTGACAGTGCATCTCTTGAGTGCGGCACTCACTTGCACGTGGTGTCGTTGTCGGCTCTGATAACCACCATTCCAACGCCCCATGCGTTGCCCACGTCGCTTGAGATCGCTACTGCCGCCAGCCCATTTCCATATCCAATTGCCACGAGGTTCCGCGTGCCCACTCTGCGCTCTGGAAGTCTTCGGCACGCAGCCGTCGCGGCTTGTATTTCAGCATGCTGGCCCGTCAATTGTGCTTTTGCAGCGTCTCAGCAAGTGACGACGGTAACCGGCGAACTCGCTGGCATCCTGGTTGTCGCGGTGCCGTTGGCCTTCATGATCGCCGTGGCATTGCTGGCGATTTATTTGCGCGCAGTGAAGCGATCAATGCTGCGCCGTTCGAGCACCACGCAGGTCGTTTCCCCCGAGGTGCCGACGTTGGTCGCCGTGCCGGAGACCCCAATTCAACTGACAGATGTCTCTGCCCGTGCGCAACTGTCCGGCGCGGCGGCGGACCTTGTTAAGACAGCATCAAAAGGCTTGTGGCGCGTCGCTGCGGTGTACGTCGTTGCTGGCATCGCAGCGGCCAGCGCAATGGCCATACTCTATCTTGTAGGTAACGACATCGCATTGCTGCCCCTGCGGACGGCCTTCGTGACCATCAGCTACGCGTGGCCGGTGGTTCTCACACTCTGTCTCGTCGCGCTGACATCGTGGACGGGATGGGCCATCGCCATCGGCCTCTACGTGCTCGCGCTCGCAGCCGTCGTTGCACCATCCCTCAGTCCGACGTTCACCCCGCTCACGGCGGCTCTTGCGTGGCTCATCCACAATGCGCCGGCGACGGTGATGGCGTTGGTGTTTCTGGCGCGGCCCATCCGCGCCGTTGGCCCGCTGGTGATGGCGTTCACGTTTGCGGCGGTCGCTGGCGCGTCCATCCTTGCCAACGTCATCGGCACGACCGATGCGCGCATGCGCGCGGTCGCTGACCTCGGCGGTTCCATCGGGCTCGGCGGTCACCAGACGTTTGTGGCCGTGCTGCTGGTCGGATTTGTCCTGTTCGGCATCATCGGCTGGCTGCTTCTGCGCGTGCTTGGTTGGCTCTATCGCACGCGGCGCGTCAGCGATCAGTCGATCATGATCGATAGCCTGTGGCTCATGTTTACAATGCACCACGCGATCGACATGGCGTTTGCGGGTCTCAAGTGGTTTGCCGCGACGTTCGCGGTCTTCGGTCTTTACAAGATCATCGCCACGCTCGGCTTCAAGCTGACGCGGCCAGCCGCAGAACCAGCTGTGCCCAGGCTATTGCTGTTGCGTGTGTTCTCACTTGGCAAGCGCAGCGAGCAGCTGTTCGATGTCTTCGCCAAGCGCTGGCGGCACGCGGGTACCATGCGCATGATCGCCGGACCCGACCTCGCCAAAACGACAGTTGCGCCGCACGAATTTCTCGACTTCGTCACCGGTCGGTTAGCGCGCCGTTTCATCGATGGCACTGAAACGCTCGACCGCCGTTTGACCGAGAGCGAGGCACGCCGCGATGTCGATGGCCGCTATCGCGTCACCGACTTCTTCTGCCACGACGACACCTGGAAAATGGTGCTGCGCCGCCTCGCCCGCGACAGCGATGCCGTGCTGATGGATCTGCGCGGCTTCACACGCCTCAACAAGGGTTGCGTCTTTGAGATTCATGCGCTGCTGGACGACGTGGCGTTGTCGCGCGTCGTGTTCGTTGTCGATGCGACAACGGATGAATCATTCCTCGGCGAGGCGATCGCGCAGGGGTGGTCAAGGCTTGCGTCAACATCGCCAAACCGCGCGGATGGCGCGCCGGCCGTGCGGGTGTTCAGACTTGCTGGACAGAGCGGGAGCGGCGGGCTGTTGCAGGCCGTAGCGACGGCAGCGCGGGGGTGAGCGCGTGCATTTGCACGCAAGGCATATGCACTTACCCTACATCACCCGCGCGCCGGCGTCGGCGAGTTGGGCGTCGAGGCGGCCACGGCGGTCGGGACCGATGCGGATGCGGGCATACGTGTGACCGTCCTCTTGCACATCAAGGGCGAGGATGGATGTGTTCTCGTGCAGCCAGTGCAGCAGTTTGCCCGCCGTTGGTGGAACATCGAGCTGCAGTTCCTCATCGCGGCTGGCGAGTTGCTGATCGATAATCTGCCGCAATGAGGCGAGGCCGAGACCAGTGACCGCCGAGACCAGAACGGGCGCGCGCACCTGGCGTGCGGCTTCGAGCGTCAGCGCCGCCTGTGCATCCGCATCCAACCGATCAACCTTGTTCCACACATCGAGCACGCGCGCTTCAGCGCGCCGCACATCGACACCAAGATCGTACATCACGCGCTCAACGTCGGCGGCTTGCGCATTGGTCTCGGTGTGACTGATGTCACGCACATGCAAGATAAGGTCGGCGCTGACGACTTCTTCGAGGGTGGCGCGAAAGGCAGCCACCAATGCGGTCGGCAAATCAGAGATAAAACCCACCGTGTCGGACAAGATCACCTTGCGCCCATTGGGCAACTTGATCTCGCGCATGGTCGGATCGAGCGTCGCAAACACTTGGTCTTGTGCCAGCACGCTCGCGCCGGTCAGTGTGTTGAAGAGCGTTGATTTGCCGGCGTTCGTGTAACCCACAATGGCGACGACCGGGTAGGGCACGCGCGCGCGGCCAGCGCGATTGAGCGTGCGCGTGCGGACAACTTTCTCAAGGTCCTTCTTGAGCGCATCGATGCGGTCTTGGATCAGACGGCGATCAAGTTCGAGCTGGCTTTCGCCGGGACCGCCGAGAAAACCTGCGCCGCCCCGCTGACGTTCAAGATGGGTCCAGGACCGAACAAGGCGGCTTTTCTGATAGCTCAGATGCGCCAGTTCCACCTGCAGCCGGCCTTCGCGCGTGCGGGCGCGGCGGCCGAAAATTTCCAGAATCAATCCAGTCCGATCAAGCACTTTCGCACCCAGCGCTTTTTCAAGGTTGCGCTGCTGCACCGGAGAGAGCGTGTGGTCGATGACGACCAGCGTGACCTCGTCCTTTTCGACACGCTCTTTGAGTTCCTCGATCTTGCCCTTGCCGAGCAACGTCGCGGGCCGCGGCGTGTTGAGCGGCACGATCAGCGCATCCAGCACATCAAGATCGATGGCATGGGCGAGGCCCACAGCTTCAGCGCAACGGTCTTCCGGCGAGTGCAGGGGCGGGAGCGGCGGCTCTTCGCCGTTCTTTTCAGGCGTTGCCGCATCGAACCGGCGGCCGCGCGGCGGCACGGGCACGACAACGAGCGCCGTCGTCCCAATGGTGTGACCATCAACGGCAGCCGCGCGCGCTTTCTCCGCGTCCGCAGCAGCACGACGCCGGCCCCGTGGTCGATCAGCGGGCTCATCGTCAAACGCGTGCGCGTCAAACTCGTCGGCGTCGGTCAGGAGTTGCCCTGCTCTTTGTCGGAGCCTTCGCCATCCATCAGATTGACCGGTTGACCCGGCATGATGGTGGAGATGGCGTGTTTATAGACGAGCTGCGACAGCCCATCCCGCCGCAGCAACACACAGAAGTTGTCAAACCACGTGACAATGCCCTGCAACTTGACCCCATTGATCAAAAATATTGTCAGAGGAATCTTCTGTTTGCGAACTTGATTGAGAAAAGTATCTTGAAGACTTTGAACACGTTCGGCCATGGCGATTTTCCGCAGTCTTGTTGTTGAGTCTTGTTGTTGGGCGCGAAAGCCGACTGTCCCAGCCCCGCACCACCCGATCTACCAATAGAACACTTGCCACAACCTGCCGAGGGTGTCAGCCCCCACCCGTGCACGTGGCTTTTATGCGGGCGCGACCTCGGCCATTGAATGGAACGCGGCCCGCAGGCGACTGCTCAAGAGACCGGGAGCACCGTTGCCGACCGGGCTGCCGTCAATCGATACGACCGGCATAACAACGCTCGTGGCAGAGGTGTTGAAGGCTTCTCGTGCCGCCTTGGCCTCCGCGAGGGTAAAGGGGCGCTCCACCAGCTCCAAACCCTCCCGTTTCAGGAGATCTATCAAGGTCGTACGGGTAACGCCGCGTAGAATGTCTTGATTTACCGCTCGCGTGATTAAATTGCCGGCCTGATCAACGATCCAGGCATTGCTGGAAGCACCCTCTGTAACGAAGCCCTGATCATCAACAAACCAGGCCTCCTTAGCTCCGATTTCTTTGGCGGCTTCCTTGGCCAGCGAAGCCGGGAGTAACATCACAGTCTTGATATCGCAGCGGCCCCACCGGATGTCTGGCATCGAGCGCACGCCGATACCCTTGTCGGCCAGAGCCTCCGCCTTGGCCGGCGCAACGGACCGCGCCAGGCAGACGACGGTCGGCGACATACCAACGGCTTCAGAAAACCCGAACTCGCGTGGGCGGGCACCCCGGCTGACCTGCAGATAGACCAGACCGTGGGTAACCCGGTTCCGGCGCACCGTCTCACGCAGCACGCGAGCCAGCGAACCACGGCTCATAGGCTGGGCAATCTTCAACTCTTTGAGCGACCGCTCCAGGCGCTCCATGTGGCGGGTTTCATCGATCAGCCGTCCCCCCCGCACTTCGCACACCTCGTAGATTGCGTCCCCGAACTGAAACCCCCGGTCCTCAGCGTGAACGGCGGCTTCGCCCCAGGGCAGATAACGGCCATTGACGTAGATGAAGCGTGCCATAGGGGCCTTGAGGTGAGGGAGATCAGACGCAGAGAGTCGCGGCACAACGATAGGCCGGCTCGCGCCAACGCGGCAAGCACCCCGTTTAGCTGTGCCAAACGGCAGGGCGTGCAGCCCTTCGAAGGGTGGATTCGGACAATTAGGCGCAAATTCTAAGCAGAGCATGCAGAAATTCTCATCCTCTTGCCCATTATACTGAGTTTTATGCGTGGTCGATTTTATCAGGGGGTTTCAATGTCGCGATGGCTGATTGATGACTTCGGAAACATGAAACCCGCAGGTGCGGTAGCGCTCGCTGAACTCATCGGCATCCCGTGTCCAGATGCAGAAGATGATGTGGCGCGGCTTGAAGACTATGCCATTCTCAATGTCGGTCTGGTGGTGGTCCAGGACAAGGGCACGTCGGTCAGGATCAAGTGCCGGCCGGCTGTGCTCTCGCCGCGTGCGTTCAGCACCCTCTCGCACTGGCTCCTCGAACATCCGCACGTCCCGGCATTGGTCGAATGGTTCAATGAGACCTGGGATACTGAACACGCGCCTGATGCCCGCACCGCAGTCAACTTGGTGTCCTACATCGTTGAGTTGAAGCAGCGCGCACCGGTGACGCCGACCGATCGAATTCGGGCGCAACCCTCTGTGCAAGCCGCGCGCCATTGGCAACGCGTCAAAGCCAGCGTTGGTGCGCTGACCAAAGGCAAGCCCGATGGCAGCGCCTATGCCCGAGTACTCGATCCACTGTTTTTTGGACGTTGGATGGTCGGCGAGGTCGACGCGGGTGGGGGCGGCATAGACTTTGTTGCGTGCGGCACAGGTTACCCGGTGCTCGATCCCTTCTTCTCGGCACGGGAGCCGACACGCACCCTTGATTGGATCAAGGACGATCAATATCGCGCGTGGGTCGTTGATGGCTTCATCGACGTCGTCAAGACCGGCAGGCCCCGGTTCGACGACGTCGATGCTATCATCGATTGGCCAAGGTTCGGCTATCTGCGCACGCGCTATTGGCGCGTTCTTGTCCCGCTGACTGAGAGTGCCGGTCGATGGCGCGTGTTATCGGCCTCGGGCAACGACAGCGGAATCGATCTGCGGCCACAAGACATCAAGGTACTGAGCTAGATCGATGATGGCATCTTCTCGGGTCATCCAAAGAAGAATGGCGTCGGCGACTTCGACGCCGTCTTTGCGGATGACATAGGACGGTTCTGCCTTGGTGTAACCGTAACGCTTGAAAAGGTCACTGCCGAACACTTCGCGTCGAACGGCACCGAGGATGTAGTCGGGGTTCCACAACGTGATCACGCACGCGTTGACGATACGTGACAACATCGCGGGCAGCCGCAGCCCGCGCACGTCTGGATGAACCCAGATTCCACCGCTGAAGCAGATATCCCCGCGCATTGTTGCAGCAATCGGCGCGTGCATCTGCAGATCATACTTTGGCTGACCTGCAGCGGGCCTTATGGACATGAACTCGCCCGCATCGCAGATGTCACGGAAGCTGCGCGTGGTCGCATGGAACAGCTTCGCGCTAGCGGTGGCCACGATCTCATGGGCCGCGTTGCGCACGGCAAAGCACAAAGCACGATCTGGAGGAATGTCGGAGACACTGGGATCAAACATCGGATTGAGGAACGCCCAACTCTCCAGGTTGCGCGCATTCACCGCCGCAGCCTCCTCGAAGGTTGCAAACTCAAGTGTGAGACCCTTCTCTTTCAGATTGTAGTCGAGGTGGAGAAAAAAGCGCCCAAGCAGCCCAGGCGGGCCGTGCACAACCTGTATGGTATCAAGGAACGGCACACCTATTTTTGGTGCACGCTGCGGCGCGGACGCGCGCACGGACAGTTGATCAGTCATCATCTTAGGCACACTCCAAGTCTCGGCACGGGGCCATTGGGACGCGTGAACCAGATGATCGCTGCGACCTCTGGTTACACTCCGAGGCTATGAGGTGGTATTCGTCTTGGCAACTGATGGTAGAATATGTCAATCTAGGTACGTCTTGACTACCCCCTGCAACCGCTAGAAATTGGGCAGCAGTGTATTCCACCAGCGAGCGGAGGTTGCGAATGACCAAAAAAGCCCAAGCAGTCGATCAGCTCGTTGGCGCGCACATCGTACAGTTCAGAAGAACGGCTGGCCTCAACAGTGCAGAGTTGGCATCGCACCTTGGCTTGTCGCCAGCCGCCCTCAGAAGCATCGAGGCCGGACAGATGCGGGCAGGGACGCTGCTCCTCTCCGACCTGGCAGACTTCTTCGAGACATCCGTGGTCGCCTTCTTTGACGACGCCGACAATCAAGCCGACGATTTCCGGACACCACAGGTCCCGCATCGGCTCCACTAACGCCGGTGCGCCGCCGCCGCACGCCCGGGCCGGTCTTGATCAGCCTGAGCGTGGCCAGCCCGCATCATCAAGCCGCTGCCACCGGCACGCCAGTGCGCTGCTCGCTTGAGACACCGAGCGCACGCAGCTTGCGATGCAACGCCGAGCGCTCCATGCCGACAAACTCAGCAGTCCGCGAGATGTTGCCACCAAAGCGGTTGATCTGAGCCAGCAGATACTCGCGTTCAAAGATCTCGCGCGCCTCACGCAGCGGCATCGACATGAGATGCTCGGCACCGCCATTGAGCGGCAACGGCACGTTTGAGCCGATTTCATCCGGCAGCATATCGGCGGTGATAATCTGGTCAGGCTCGCCCGACGACAAAATCATCAACCGTTCGATGTTATTTCTGAGTTCGCGAACGTTACCGGTCCAGTCATGGGTCTGCAGAACGGCAACCGCATCCTCGCCGATCTTGCGCGGTGCCAGACCCGACGACTGCGCAATCTGGCCGACAAAATAGTGGACCAATGCGGGGATGTCATCGCGGCGCTCGGCGACGCTCGGCACACGCAGCGGGACGACGTTCAGGCGATGATAGAGATCCTCGCGGAAGCGGCCCTCGGCCATTTCACGCTCGATGTCGCGGCTGGTCGATGAAACGAGGCGGACGTCAACGGCGACCTTCTGATTGCCGCCGACGCGGAGAAATTTTTGTTCGACAAGCACGCGCAGCACCTTGCCTTGCGTTTCCAGCGGCATGTCGCCCACTTCGTCGATATAAAGCGTGCCGCCGTGCGCTTCTTCGAGCGCACCGACCTTGCGCGGGCCCGACACGTCTTCGGTACCGAACAACTCTTCTTCCACGCGATCAGGCGCCATCGCCGCGGCACTGAGCACCACGAACGGCCCGTCCTTGCGGAGCGATTTGGCATGCAACACACGGGCGGCCAGCTCCTTGCCGGAGCCTGCCACGCCGCGGATCAACACGCGCGAGTTCGTCGGTGCAACCTTGTCGATGGAGCTTTTGAGCGCATTGATGGCAGCCGAATTGCCAATCATCTCGAATGAGACCGCCGCACGCTCGCGCAGCTGCTTGACCTCGCGCTGCAGCTTGGACGCTTCAAGCGCTCGCAGAGCAACCAGCAGCAGCCGGTCAGCCTTGAAGGGCTTCTCAATGTAGTCGTAGGCACCGCGCTTGATGGCGGTAACGGCCGTGTCGATGTTGCCATGGCCGGAAATGATCACGACAGGCAAATCCGGATGTGCGCGCTTGATGATGTTAAGCACTTCAAGCCCATCAAGGCGCGAGCCCTGCAACCAGATATCGAGGACAACGAGATGCGGCCGGCGTTCCTCGATCGCCTTAAGGGCCTCATCAGAGTCACGGGCGAGGCGGGTGCGATGCCCCTCGTCCTCAAGGATGCCTGCGACGAGTTCGCGGATGTCGGCTTCGTCGTCGACGATCAGGATATCGGATGCCATCGGGGGTACCTCTGTGCTGGTCGTGTTGTTGTTTGGCGGCTGGTTGTTGAGGAGGAACGCTGAACCTTCAGGGACAGGCTAGGAGCTGGCCGCGACGGCGAGCCGTCGTGGCACTTTCGTGTCGTGGCCGACGCCGCCAAGGGCAGACGCGGTGTCGCGCGGCAACGGCAGAGTGAGCCGCATCATGGCACCGCGCGGGCGAGCAGGGGTCACGGGCGCATCTTCCAGCGCCAGCGATCCGTGATGACTCTCAAGTATCTTGAGCACAATGGCGAGACCAAGCCCGGTTCCCTTCGCGCCCTTCGTCGTGACGTAGGGTTCAAGCAGACGCGCGCGGCCTTGTTTAGGCAAACCAAGACCGTTGTCGATAATTTCAATGATGGCGCTGTCGCCTTCAGCTCGCACATTCACATCCACACGGCCCTTGAAACCCTCGGGCTTGTCCTTGCTCTCGGCAACAGATTGCACGCTTTCGCAGGCGTTCTTGATGAGATTGGTCAGCGCCTGACCAATGAGGCGGCGATCAGCGTTGAGCATCAAGGGCGCGTCGGGCAGGCTGGTCCGCAGCTCGACGCCGGTTGAGCCAAGCTGGAACAACACCACGGGATCCTTGATCGCGTCGCGCAGATCGACCAGCGCCATCTCGGCTTTTGGCATGCGCGCAAACGATGAGAACTCATCGACCATGCGCGCCACGTCACCCACTTGCCGGATGATAGTCTCGGTGCACTTGTCGAACACCTCGCGATCTTCGGTGATGACCGGGCCATATTTCCGGCGGATGCGCTCGGCCGAGAGCTGGATCGGTGTCAGCGGATTCTTGATCTCGTGGGCGATGCGCTGCGCAATATCGGCCCAGGCGCTGGTGCGCTGCGCAGTCACCAGATCCGTCACGTCATCGAACGTGACGACGGTGCCATAATCCTCCTCGCCCTGCGTTTCACGCGTGAAGCGGACAGCAAACGTTCTCTCAGTGCCTTTGACTTCGACGCCGATCTCGGTTTGCGGTTTCTTGTTGCGAGCGGGGTCGGACACCGCGTCGAGCAGCGTCGCAAACGCCGGAACGGCATCCGCCAAAGGTTTGCCGACAAGATCAGCCTGGCTGCGGCCGAGCAGTGTTTCGGCCGATCGATTGGCGAGCGTGATGCAACCCGCTGCATCAAGACCGAGGACGCCAGCCGACACCCCAGCCAGCACCGCCTCCATGAAGCGGCGGCGTTCGGTGACCTGGGCGTTAGCGGTAACGAGATCGGTACGCTGACGCTCCAACTGCCGCGTCATGTGATTGAAGTTCTGTGACAGACGGCGGAGATCGCCCTCGCCACGGTAGATGGGCAATTCAACCGTGAGGTCGCCGCGCGAGACGGTCTGCGCTGCCGTGATCAACCGGCGGATCGGGCTGACCAGACTGGACGCAAAACGCAGGCCCACCCAGATCGCGCTGGCGAGCGCCGTCAGCGCCGTCATGAAATAAAGCACGCCGTGGATGAACTTGAGACGTCCACTATCGGCGCGCAACTTGGCATATTCAGCGACGCTGTCTTGCGCGCGGGTCATGTGTTTCATGACGCTCGGTGAGACACCCCGCGCCACATACAGAAACGTGTTTTGCAGGTTTTGCAGTTTGACGAGGGCTGCGACGCGGAATTTCCCATCACCCGGCAGCAAAAGGGGAATCTGACCAAGAGTGGCGGTTTGAACCATGTCGAGGGGCGGCGGCTCGTAGGGTATTTTCTCGTTCTCGACCGCGGCAAACAAAACCTGTCGGTCGATGTCGATGATGTAGGCCACAGGCAGATCACGCAGCCCCGCTTGGCTCTGCAGCAATTCGCGGAATTTCTTGGGTTGCTTGGCCAGACCGGGTGCAGCGTCGCCCAAGTCCTTGGCCATGCTGGATGCGTCGGTGCGAATGAGCTGGCCGTGTTCTTCAAGGTAGGAGCGGGCCACATCGACACTTGTTTCGACGATGGTGCGGATCTGACGATTGAAGACGTTGTCGATCGAGCGCGAGAATGTGTTGGTTGCACTCACGGCCAGCACGATCGCCGGCAGCATGGCGATGACGCCGAACAGCGCGACGATGCGCCCATGCAGCCGGCTGCCGGCCGCTTTGTCCTTCCAACTTTGCCACAACCCCTGCAACTGCACCGCGATGATGCCGATCATGGCCGCGACCAGCGCCAAATTGATCAGCATGGCCGTCAACACGACCGGGCCACGCGGAATGACGGGCGTCATGCCCATGACGATCAGATAAGTGGCGAGCGCCGAAACTAGCGAAGCGATAACTACGCCCAGCCCGAGCCTGAATGACAGATCGTCGGCTGTCGGAAGCAGACTGACCGGGTCGTCAGCCCGGCGCGGCGGGCGCGGACGGGAGGCCTCGGCGACGTCCGGTATTTCTGCAAGATCGGTTGCATGATGTTCAGACGCAGGCACATCGGCCGGCGTGCTTGAGCCAGGTCCACTGCCGGATGATGGGGGTATCGAGACTTGCATCCGCTCGGGAACCCGCTCCGCGTGTAAAGTTACGGTGTAAAGTTACGTCTGATACAACGCACGCGCCCCACGCGCCGTACCCATTGCTGCTCGGGACTACCGACCTGAGCCACCGTCGAAAATTGCTACCTGGAGCTGCGCGTCTCATCCGCCAAGATCGCTTGGCAGTCCTTCAGCCAGACCAACAGGGGCACAACATGCGTCTGCGTGATATTTTTGCACGACAGAGTGGGTCGTATCACACCCAAGTGTGGCATTCTTGCGACAAATACAATGGCTGACAGGGCCGCAAGCCCACTTTTCCCCCGGTTACCGGCCGATGGCGTTTTAGCTAGCCGTACCGTCAAAGGAGCCGGCCAGACTGCGCATAACCTCGATATCCAGGTCGCGGATCCGTTTGCGCAATGTGTTCCGGTTCAGGCCCAGCAGGTCGGCGGCCTTGATCTGATTGCCATGGGTGGCAGCCAAGGCCGCAATGAAGAGGGGCCGCTCAACCTCGGCGAGGACACGATCATAGAGATTGGCCGGGGGCAGCGACTTGCCGAAGCTGGCGAAGTAGTCAGCGAGATGCCGCTCGACAGCTTCGGAGAGACCGGCAGGCGCGCCGGCAGCCCCTGCCATGCTGCGACGCAGCTCAGTGGGCGGAGCGTGTGCGACAAGCTCTGCCGACACCAGATCGGCGGTCAGCACGTCTTCCGACCGCAGCGCGGCCAACCGGCGAATGAAGTTTTCGAGCTCGCGGACGTTGCCAGGCCAGCTGTGTGCCTTGAGCCGATCCACAGCGGCCATGGCGATCGACTTGTCGCCAAGACCGGACTTCGCGGCCTGACGCAGGAAATGGCGTGCGAGATCGCCGATGTCGTCGAGGCGCTCACGGAGCGGTGGCAAGCGCAAGGGGACAACATTGAGGCGGTAAAAGAGATCCTCGCGAAAGAGGCCCTGCTGGATCTGCGCCATCAGATCGCGATGGGTGGCAGCGACGATGCGAACGTTGGTCTTGATGGCGGTGCGTCCGCCAACCGTTGTGTACTCGCCCTCCTGCAGCACACGCAGCAACCGGGTCTGTGCCTCCAACGGCATGTCGCCGATCTCGTCAAGAAACAGTGTGCCGCCCTCGGCCTGCTCAAAGCGGCCCGTGGCGCGCTGCAGTGCGCCGGTGAAGGCACCCTTCTCGTGGCCGAACAGCTCGCTCTCAATCAGCTCGCGCGGGATCGCGGCCATATTGATAGCGACGAAGGGACCATGCTTGCGCTTGCCGAAATCATGCAGCACGCGGGCGACGAGTTCCTTACCCGTACCGCTCTCGCCGTTGATGGTGACAGTCAAGTCGGTCTGCGTCAGGCGCGCGAGCACACGGTAAATATCCTGCATGGCGGCCGAGCGGCCGATCAATGGCATCGCTTCGGTTTCGGCCTCGGGTGCGCGCGGCTTGGACTTGCGGCTCGGCTCGGCCATGGCGCGGCCCACAACGCCGATCAGTTCGTTGAGATCAAACGGTTTGGGTAAATACTCGTAGGCCCCTTTCTCCGCCGCCTTGAGCGCCGTCATCAGCGTATTTTGCGCGCTCATCACGATGATGGGCAACTCGGGCCTGAGCTTGCGGATGCGCGGGATCAGATCGAAGGCGTTTTCATCGGGCATGACAACGTCGGTGATGATCACGTCGCCTTCGCCATCACTGACCCAGCGCCAAAGCGTGGCAGCATTGCCGGTCACGCGGGGGGCATAACCGGCGCGTACAAGGGCCTGATTGAGCACCGTACGAATGGCGGTGTCGTCATCGGCAACTAAAATGGTTCCACGGCTCACGGCTCAACCTTTCTGCTTGGGGGGAGGCACTGCAGAGGTCTGTTTCAATGTGGTGGTGATCGGCAGCAGCAGACGGAACACAGTCTGACGCGGCTGGCTTTCGCACTCGACAATTCCGCCGTGGTCCGCGACGATCTTGGCAACCAGCGCCAACCCGAGCCCAGTGCCGGTGTGCTTGGTGGTGACAAACGGATCAAACAGATGATCCTTCACGTGCGCCGGAATGCCCGAGCCAGTGTCTTCGATTTCGATCATAAAGGGCAAACTGACACGGGAATGGCTGCCAGGAAGAGCCAAGCGGACGCCGGGACGGAAGGCCGTACGCAGGGTGATACTGCCATCCTTGCCATTGCCGCCCTCAATCGCTTCGGCGGCATTCTTGACCAGATTGAGGAACGCCTGCACCAGCTTATCGCGGTTGGCCGGGATCAGCGGCAGCGATGGATCGTAGTCTTCGACAAACGTCATGTTGCGCGCAAATCCGCTCTCAGCGAGGCGCTTCACATGATCCAGGATGGCATGGATGTTGACGGGTGCGGTATCGAGCGGCCGTTCATCTCCGAACACTTCCATGCGGTCCACAAGATCACGGATCCGGTCGGTCTCGGTGCAGATCAGATGCGTGAGTGTGCGATCCTCCGCACTCAGCGCTGGCTCCAACAATTGGGCCGCGCCACGGATACCCGACAGCGGGTTCTTGATTTCGTGAGCGAGCATCGCCGCCATGCCTGACACGGACCGTGCGGCAGCACGATGCGTCAGCTGGCGTTCAATCATCTGCGCCATAGAGCGCTGCTGCAGCATCAGCAATATCAGCGGCGACTGCTCCGGCATGAGCCCGCCATAGACATCGACGAGACGGCTCGCCGTAACGCGCGGCACCATCAGATCAATGCCGTATTCGTTGACGGTGGCACCCGTCCGGCGGACCTGTGCGACAAGCGCCACCAGCGGTGAACTCGGGCCAACCATTTCCGCAAGTGTTTGCCGCTTGAGCAGCATATGCCCGACGGAAAAGAACTGCTCGGCAGCGGCATTGGCATAGACCGCGCGATTGTCGGGACCAATCACCAGCATGGGGTAAGGGATGGCGGCCATCACCGCCTCATGAGCGACGAACGATGGGACAGCAGCGCTGGCGCTGGCAGTGTGGCTCATGCCGCTGCCTCCTGCCGATCCGCTTCAGCAGCATAGAAATCGGCAAGACCTAAGAGCAGCCGTGCGGCATCCTCCTCCGTGCAGAGACGACGACGCGCCTCTTTGACAGTTGCCTCAGCGGCACCACTCGAAGCCAGATACCAGCCGACGTGTTTACGCGCATTGCGCAGGCCAAGGCCGGTCCCGTAGTGGCGCAGCATTGCATCGATGTGGCCGACGGCGATCGCGCTCTGCGCAGGCAGCGGCAGCGGTTCACTCACCGCCTCGCTTTTCGCCAAGCCGCGGGCGATCTGACCCGGCAACCACGGCGCGCCATAGGCACCACGGCCAATCATGACACCCGCCGCACCCGATTGATCGAGCGCCAAACGCGCGTCCGCCAGCGAGAGAATATCGCCGTTAACGATCACCGGGATCGACACCGCATCGACCACGGGGGCGACGCGGGTCCAGTCAGCCGTGCCCTTGAAGAACTGGCAGCGTGTGCGGGCGTGCACTGTGAGCATCTGAATGCCAGCGGCTTCGGCACGGCGGGCGAGCTCGGGAGCGTTGGCGCTTTTGTCGTCCCAACCGAGCCGCATCTTCAAGGTGACCGGCACGCGCACGGCACCGATCACCGCCTTGACGAGCGTTTCGGCATGATCAAGGTCGCGCATCAGCGCCGAGCCAGACAGGCGGCCGGTCACTTCACGCGCGGGACAGCCCATGTTGATGTCGACAGCGTGGGCCCCGAGCCCTTCGGCCAGGCGCGCGCCCTCGGCCATCCAGTGCGGATCATGCCCCACGAGTTGTATCACGTAGCGATCAAGGCCGGCCCCTTCCGCCTTGCGCTGAACATCGCGGCGCTCGGCGGCAAGTTCACGGCTGGCCACCATCTCAGAGACGACGAGGCCGGCACCATGCGCGTCAGCAAGCCGTCGAAACGGCAGGTCGGAGACACCAGACATGGGGGCCAGCACGACCGGATTGGGCAATGCGATGCCACCGATGCGAAGCGCGGCGGTTGTTTCTGGCGACTGGTGCTGCGGGTCGAACGGCATTTGCCTACAAATTGCTCACACGTCGTGACTGCCCACGCTTTGTGCAAGTTATCGGGAACCTCAGCCCCTGCCAATGGAAAATTAGCACCTCAGGCGAGTTATTGCGTCGCACAAGACGCCTGACCAACAACAGCCTAACCAAGCTGAGGCTTAGGCTCAGACCAGCTTGCCGCGCGCCGCCACAGGGTAAACATCAACGATCTCGTGCCCCCGCACCGCGATCAATTGGTCAACCATGTTAACCACCACGCAGACGTGATTGGGGACGACACGCACGATGTCACCAACGGACGGCCGCGCATTGCACTTGGTGAGATCCAGAAATCCGTGTTCCTCGGCGAAGCCTTTGATACGGGCCTCGGGATGCTCGAGGATCAGGCCGTAACCGTCGAGACCACCGCTGTCAGCGGTCAAGGTCTTAGAACCGGCATCGAGAATGCCGCGCTCCGGTCCGGCGCGGCTGACCACCGTCGTGAAAACGTTGAGCGCGCAATCCGCCAACGTCGCCACCCCCGCCGCCACCTGCATGCGATCATTGAAGATGTAGGTGCCAGCGCGGTGCTCGGTGGCACCCTTGAGCTTGCCCACGTTGACGAGATTGGGCGAGCCACCCGTCGAGACCAGCGCAGCCTCAAGACCAAGCGCGCGAAGTCCTGCCGAGACCGCGTCGAAGAACTTCTGTGTTTCCGGCCACGACGTTTCGGTCGGATAAAACAGCAGCCCGCGAAACAAAAGACCCTTGGTATCCTTGATCAACTTGGCGAGCGCGAGGGCCTCGCCTGGCGTTTCGACACCCGCCCGCTGACGGCCCGTGTCGCACTCAATTGCCACGCCGATATCGGCATCGGCCAGTGCTGCAGCCTCGGCATAAGCCGCGATCGTGACAGGATTGTCCGCGCACACAGTCAGATCCAAACGCCGCCGCAGTGCCGACAATCGTCCCGATCGCGCTGCGCCAATGAGATTGTAGCTGACAAGAATATCATCGACGCCACCATCCGCCATCACCTCGGCCTCGCCGAGCTTCTGGCACGTAATCCCGCGCGCGCCCGCCGCGATCTGCATCTGCGCCAGCGCCGGGATTTTGTGTGTCTTGATATGCGGCCGGTTGGCCACGCCGGCAGCATCACAGATGCCCTGCACCCGCGCAATGTTGCGCGCCACCACATCGAGATCGATGACGACAGCCGGCGTGCCGAATTCTTGCGCGATGCGGGTTTTAAGATCGGTGAGCGACATGGGGGGATCGCGGGTGAGTGGTGAGTGGTGAGTGGTGAGTGGTGAGTGGTGAGTGGTGAGTGCACATGAACCGCCATCGACTTGCAAGAGGAAACCGCCATTTACGAAGATCACCACCGCCCATTGGCCACTCACCACTCCCCTTCACCCCCACCGCCTATTCGACCACATGAATTGTTCCGGCGCGTCGCGGACCCAGGCTTCGAACTGGGCTTGCATGGCGGCGGTGGTGCGGCGGATGTCTTCGGCTTGGTTCGCCGTGCGCTCGACGCGCAGCTCTTTGAGCTCGATCTGGAAGCGGCTCGTTGTGCCGATGCGCAGGCAGCGCCCCATCCAGATGCGCGCACCCACCCGCCGCGCGATCATCGCCGGCACAATCACCGACTTGGCGGGCTGGCCAAAGAACGGGACGGCAATGCCCTGCCGGTCAAAGAGGTCCGAGACAATGGAGAGCCGCCCGCCTTGCCGTACGAAGTCGGTCATCAGCCGCGCCGTCTTCATGTTCTCCGCATCGTCGCCTTTGCCAAACAGACCGCCGGGGAACAGCTGTTGCCGCTGGCGGCGCAGATATGCATCGACGTAGGGGTTCTTGACCATGCGGAAGATGGCCGCCGGATTGCCGCCAGCTTCGGTGAACGGCCAGATCGCCAGCTCCCAATTGCCTTGATGGAGGGTGACACCGATCATCGGGCCGGATTTGCCGCGATAGCGGTCAAACATCCGCTTGGACAAGAAGTCGAACCGTTCGGGCTGTTGGCTGATCGTGTCGATCCGCATCGTCTCGACCATGACACGGCCAAGATTGCCCCACATGGCGCGCGCGATGACCTCACGCTCCGCCACGGTCTTTTCGGGGTAGGCGATGGCGAGATTAGCAAGCGCCCGCTGATGGCGGCGCAGGCGCGGCGCAATCAATGTCCACGCGGCCGCCGAGATGCGGGTCGCCGTTTCCAGCGGCCCCAGCCGCGCAATCCCGACAATCACGCGCAATCCGGCATATTCCAGCCGATAGCGCGCATCGGTGAGCAAGTCTTTGAAACGGGAGGTCATGAGCGCGATGAGTAATGTCGCAACGAGGTCAGGCCCATGAGTTCGCCCCCACAAGCACGGTTGCGATGACCACGTTCGTCAGGCTTTGGCAAGCATAGGCATCAGGGGCGCATCAGTGGCGGGGCCAGCCCGGGCCCGCTCATGCCCATCTGCATGGCTGCGCGCCGCAGCGTTGCACTGTTGGCCAGCGCATGCAGTCCAAGCCCACGCGCAGCTTGAATGGGCAGCAAGTCAGACAGCAAAGCCCGGTTCAGAAAGTCGATGCCGATCTCGCGGCTGACCAGATCAGACGGGCGCGCCCGCGCATAGGCCGCCATCACCGCTGGCGCGCCGGGATCGTCGCCCGCGTTGGAGAGGGCTTCCGCCAGCGCCGCCCCATCCCGAAAACCAAGATTGAGCCCCTGCGCCCCAATAGGCGGCAGCACATGCGCCGCCTCACCGAGCAGCGCCACCCGTCCCCGCGCTGCCACCACCGCCATCAAGCCCTCAATGGCGAACGTGCCCCGCCGCCCGATGGCGCGCACGGGACCCAGCAGGCCGCGCAAACGCGCCTCCAACGCGACACCGAACGCGCGATCATCCAGCGCCATCAAGCGGGATGCCTCGTCCGGCGTCTCCACCCACACCAGACTGGAGCGCGGCCCGCTCGCATCATCGGGCAGCGGCACCGTCGTCAGCGGCCCGGCGCGGCGATGGAATTCGGTCGAAATCCCGTCGTGGCCCCGGTCGTGGCCAAAACTCACCGCGATAGCCGTTTGCGGATACGCCCAGTCCCGGGTGGCAATCCCGGCCGCCGCCCGCACAAGTGAGCGCCGCCCATCAGCCGCAACGGCGAGTTTCGCCTGAAAAACCTGCTGTTCCTGCGTTGTCAGTGTCACCGCGTCAGCCGTAACAACAGCGCGCACGACACCCCGCGTCTCAATCAGCGTAATGCGTGGGTTGTCCCGTGCCGCCGCCAGCAGTGAAGCCACCAGCGCCGCATTCGGCACGTTGTAGCCAAACGCCGTGCGCCCGATCTCGCTGGCCGTGAACAACACTTCCGGCGCGCGGAGCCAGCCGTCGCGGTCATCGACAATGCGGATACCTGTCAACGGGGCCGAAACCGAAGCCACCGCATCCCAAACCCCGAGGTTCTGCAGATAGGTGATCCCATCACCCAGGATGGCGGTGGTGCGCGTGTCGCTGGCTCGCAG
>JANNEU010000018.1:0-19463 GCA_031379035.1 Hyphomicrobiaceae bacterium
GCCTTCGCCGACGACATGTCCGCATGCTTGCATTTGGTAGGCAAGGCACTTATAGCGTTCGTATCCGGAGACGTGGCCGAGTGGCTGAAGGCGGCGCTTTGCTAAAGCGTTATACTCAGAAATGGGTATCCAGGGTTCGAATCCCTGCGTCTCCGCCATCCGCCTGTTTTGCAAGACATCACACTATCTCATTTAACTAGTTTTTTATCGTTGAATCAATAACTTACGCAAATCTGAGATCCTACGATGTTGCGCGCCATCCCATGACATCCCATACTGCTTGGGGGATGGGATGGCCGGCACGCGGCTTGAAAAGAAATTGACGGCGCGGCGCGTCAAGTCACTGAATACGCCTGGCAAATACGAAGATGGCGGTGGCTTGCGGCTGGTCGTCGATCCCAGCGGCTCCAAACGGTGGGTTGTTCGTGTCACGGTAGCCGGCCAACGCCTTGAGCGTGGACTTGGTGGGTTTCCCCAAGTGTCCCTGGAGCAGGCCCGCCTCAAAGCCAACGAGATCAAAAACGCCGCAGCGAACGATTTCGATCTGCGGGCCGTTGAGCGCGCCGACACACTTCGCGGAACCACCTTCCGAACGGTGTTCGATATCTCCTTCGCGCAGCGCCAGAAGCAACTGTCCAATGCCAAGCATCTGCAACAGTGGCGGTCGACGATGGACGCTTATGTGTTCCCGAAGATTGGCGACACGTTGATTGCCGAAATCAAGACAGCCGACATTCTCGACGTCCTGACGCCCATTTGGTTCGACAAGCCAGAAACGGCAAAACGCGTTCTGCAGCGTATGGAGACCGTATTCAAGTCGGCCATCGTGCGGGGGCTGCGCGAGCGCGCTTCGCCGTGCATCGGCGTCGCGGCCGAACTCGGGACCAAACATCGTGGCGTCAAGCACCACGCGTCGCTGCCGTGGCAGGATGTGCCAGTGTTCCTTGCTGAACTCCGCGCGCTTGGTGGCCGGAGGTCACCGTTGACGGTTCTGGCGCTGGAGTTCTTGATCCTGACGGCCTCGCGTAGCGGCGAGACGCGCGGCGCGCTATGGTCGGAACTGGACCTCGACGCGGCCGTTTGGACAATCCCGAAAGAGCGGATAAAGGCTCGGCAACCGCATCGCGTGCCGCTGAGTCCAAGGGTCATTGCTGTGTTCCACGCTGCCCGGGCGCTCAAACCCAACAGCCCTCTGGTGTTCGAAGCGGCGCGGTCTGACAAGATGCTCTCCGATATGACCTCTCCGATATGACCTTGACCAAAGTGCTGCGCGATATGAAGCTAGACGCCACGCCGCACGGCTTTCGATCCAGCTTCAAGGTCTGGGCAGCCGAGGTCGCACACGCGCAGTATGAGGTGTCAGAAGCGGCGCTTGAGCATACCAATCCGAGCAAGGTTGTTGCTGCATATCTCCGGACCGATTTCTATCAAGAACGCATAGCTTTGATGGCTCGATGGGCGGCGCACTGCGCCAGCGCGGCTACCTAGCGTTATACGGAGCCCCGCCAAATCCCACGGCGGGCGCTGAGATTGCCGAAGCGCTCGCGGATGGCCTGACTGCTGGGACTAACGGCAGGCTGCGAGCGCTGGCGACCGACCACGAAACTCCGCCATGTAAATTTTCTGCGAATCGAACTCTGTTAGAGATGCTAACGATCCCAGAGGTTTGAGCCTAAGTTGGCGGACGCGTACGTCCGGAACCGGCACCAAAAGGGGGCACCCCATGATTGTCCCAATCCTCGCGGCTCAATGAGCCGGGCTCGATGTTCTTCTAATGCGTCGGCGTGCTTGGCCTTGGTCGCCTCTGCGACGAGCGTTCCATGCGAAAACCGAGACCACCGATCGCCTTTCTGCGCGTTGCTGCCAGCACCGCGAATGTGTTGCAGGAAATGCCGTTGATAGCGGCGCCGGCGCCAGCACAGATATGGAACAATCAGCTTGTGACGCCCCTCCAAGGCGAGCGACTGGTTCGTATTTCCGAGCTGATACAGCGGCTCGACGTGTCGCGATCAACCATCTACCGGTATCTTGACCAGGGGCGGTTGCCTCACCCGGTGCAGCTGCCGGGACGTACCGTCGCTTGGAGGGCATCGGTCATCGAAGATTGGATTGCGAGCCTGCCATCAAGTTAACGTGGCATGCCGAGCACGACCGATGGTACCGGCAGGCTGTTTGGTGGCGGCTCCAATCGTGGTGTCGTCTTCACCGATCAAGTCGGACTGTTACTCTTTGCGTGGGTTCGTTCGGACCCTTTCCGGCTCTTGTGAACCGAGCCCCTGAAGTGGGTCTCGGCCCTTCGGGCTTCGATCCGGGGTAGGCATTCAAAGTCCAGGTCACGCCGGACGTAGAGCGCACGCGCAGCATGGCCACGGTACACCGGAGCGAGCTCGCACCTGTGGGTGTCGAGGCGAGGAAGGCCCACCAAGTTCAACGCGGCCTGCGTCGAACAAGGAACGGCCGTTACGCGTCACTCGTGGTGCCGGTCGCGTCCGCGTGGCTGGCGAACGCGCGGCCGATATCGCGAAGGCGTTGTTGTTCGGCTGGGTCCTGCAGGCGGCTGATCTGCTCCACCAAGAGACCCAGCAATGCATAGGCATCAACGGTGCCAGCACCAGCCTTGATGACGATGCCACCGAGCTTAATCTTGTGGCGGGTGTCGGCTTTGCGCTCACGCATCGCGTCGATCTTTTTGTGATGTTCGAGGATGCGAAGCTGCCGGGTCAGCTGTGCCAGTCGCGATGGCCGGGCCGGATGTTGACTGGCAAAATCGCGCCGCGACCTCCCGCAGGGCCACCTCCAATTCTGCTGTCGGTACCGTAACGTTTGCGAGGCCGGCCTTTTCGCACAGGCGTCCCAACAGATCGCGCTGTTGCTGGCGAACGACCTCCAGCTCGGCCCTCAGGTCATCGAGTTTGAGGACGGGTCCCGTGTCCCGGGCTGCACGCTTTATAAATGGTCGTGCAGCCATGGCACCCTCCTATGGCGGTCGCTGTCGCATGATCGGGCAGAAAAGTATGAAGGGTCAACGCTAGTTGCGCAATTATACGATCGTGTGAGCGAAGGCCCCAAAACGCCCAGTTGAGCACATACCGCACGCCCTATGGCCATTCCGCACTTCAGAGGTGACTTCGTCAGTGCAGGCAAGAGCCCGTTGGCCTCTGCTGCCTATAACAATCGCACGGCAATGACCGATGCCCATATCGGCAAGCGGTACACCTCCAAGTCCGGGCATGACCTAGTCCACGCCGAGATCGCCATACCCGATCATTCCCCAGCATGGATCATTCGTCTAGCAGAGACCGGCACGCCAGCCGAGCAGTCAGTCGCCCTTTGGAATAGGGTCGTTAAAACCGAGCGTCAACAACTTGCCCAGACCGCCCGCAAGTTCATTGTCGTTCTGCCGCGTGAGTTGAGCATCGAGCAGAACATCGCGCTCGTCCGTGACTACGTCGCCGAAGAATTGACCGCCCGCGGCTTCGTCGTCGACTGGGTTCTGCACGTCGATCCATCCAATCCAGGCAACCCACATGTCCACATCATTCACACACTTCGGCCGCTGACCGAGCAGGGCTTTGGTCCCAAGCGCATCGCACTTGTCGACGAGCGAGGCGCACCCAAGCGCGATGGCCGCAACAAGATTGTGTATCGGCAATTCATCGGTGATCGTGGCATGTTTGTTGATCTCAGAACAGCTTGCGCCAGCACGGTGACCCGGCATCCTTCTTGTGCTGGTCATGACTTCGTCTTGAATTTGCGGTCCTACAAGCAGCAGGGCATTGGGCTGACACCGACGATCAATATCGGTCCGAACGGCACGCATCGCGAGCGGATGGGTGAGCGCAGCACGGCGGTTGATGCCTATGAGGATGCGCGATCAATCTCTATGATCCAGTTTGAACGCGACCCGGGTTGCATAGTGCGGCTGGTAGCGGGTCAGCAGAGCGTCTTTGATGAGCGCGACCTCGCCCGCTGCTTGCACACATTCGTCAACACCGAGGTGCAGTTTACCCGCGCCTTCGAGCGCGCCAAGGCGCACCCAGACCTTGTGAAGATCGCTGAACCGGAGACCCATGGACGTGGGCAAACCATCGCTCCGGCCAAGTTTACGACCAAGACGATGCTGGCTTTGGAAGCGCTGATGTCAGCGAGCGCGGAGCGGTTATCGGGTAGCACCTGGGGCCGGCGCGGCGTTCGAAACGTCGAAGCCGCGATCAAAGCATCCCCCACAAAGCTCTCCGATGAGCAGGCGGCTGCCGTCCGGCATATCTCGCTGGGCGCAGACTTGGCGTCGATTGTTGGTTATGCAGGCGCTGGAAAATCCACGCTGTTGCGTGTTGCGGCGGACGCCTGGTGCGGCAGCGGTAAGGACGTTGTTGGCGGCGCGCTCGCCAGTAAAGCGGCCCGCGGCCTGGCCGAGGCCTGGGGCATCCGAAGCCAGACATTGGCGCGCTGGATCACATTATGGAGGCACGGGCAGGAGCAGTTATCTGAGCACAGCGTATTCGTGCTCGATGAAGCGGGCATGGTCGGCTCCGCACAAATGGCGGCCGTCGTCGCCGAAGTCGTGCGCGCCGGCGCAAAGTTGGTGCTGGTTGGCGATCCCGAGCAGCTGCAGCCCATCGCGGCTGGCGGCGCGTTCCGGGCGCTGGTCGCGCAATGTGGCGCGTTCGAACTGGCCGGTGTGCGCCGCCAGCACGATGCCTGGGCCCGCAAGGCGACCGTTGCATTCCAGCGGGGCCAGGTCGAAGAGGCCATGCAAGCTTATGTCACTCACGGCGCCGTCCAGTTTTCTGACACCCGGCTGGAGGCCGCGGCAGCACTCGTCGAACAATACATGGCGGCGCTCGGCCGGCTTAGTCGAAGCGGCCAACCCGGCAGCCAAATCGCGCTGGCGCACCGCAATAACGACATCTTGCTTCTCAATACCGCCATCCACGAACGCCGCGCCACCGCCGGGCATCTGGGGCCTGACGTTGCAGTTTCAACCACCAAAGGCGAGCGCGTCATTGCGCGCGGTGACCGCATCTTATTTCTAAAGAACGCCGACCTGCTGTCAGAATCCGGCGAAAAGATCCGCATCTCCAACAGCGATCTCGGGACGATCACGGCCATTGCCGGGAGCGACAACGGTCCGCTTCTCGACGTTGCCGTCGATAGCGGCAAGTCAATCTGTTTCAGCACCGCCGACTACTCAGACTTCGATTTTGAGTATGCCACGACCGTCCACAAATCCCAAAGCGCGAGCCTCGACAGGGTGTTCGTCTTCGCGTCGGCAACAATGGACAAGTCGCTCGCCTATGTCGCTATGAGCCGCCATCGCGACGACTGCACCGTCTTTGTACCCACAAGCGAACTCGCCGATTTCAAGGCGCTCACCTGGGCCTTTTCGCGCACGGCCCCTAAAGCGACCACGCTCGACTATGCCGAAAAGCGAGGGCTAGTGCCGAAGAGTGCCATTCCGAGGGACCTTGAGTTGCTGGTCAAGCTTGGCCGCGCCGCGCTGGCGATCCTCCGCCAAACTTTCGAGCGCACGTTGACGCACTATCGGGTCGCCAGGATCGCTTTCGAAGCCAAAATCGCACAACGGCCGCGCGCCGACGAAAAGTCTAAGGACGTGTCATCGCGCCCAAGGCGGACGATGGACTACAGCCCACAGGCCCGCGCACGCGATCGCGCCCAACTCAAGACCACCAATGCCGTCAACAATGTTGTCACCAGTTTCTTCGCGCTCGTTAAGAACAAGCGCACAGGCAACAAGGCCCTGCCGCATCAAGTCGACGCCATCAAATCGTCTCTGCAGGCGTTGGATGATCTGCATCCGGGATGGGCCCGCCATTTGAAGGGCACGCTTTACAGTGATGCCGCTTTTGTCAAATCACTCGCCGGGCTTCGGCCCGATCAGGTTGCAGGCGCTGCTATCAAGCGCATCGAATAGGCCCATCAGGCAGAGCAGGCGACGTTCCGCCGGACTGCAGCACATCTAGTGCGGTGGAACGCGCTTGTTGACCAGCACAACGATGGACAACCCGGTGATCCGGCGTTCGCCGCAATACGGCACAACATGAAGCAATGCGCGTCAGATATCGCAAAAGACGACGGCGTTCTCGAGAGCCTTCGCAAGTTCAATAAGGACAGCCCAAACGTCCTACAGCCGGAACTTGCCAAAGCGCTCGCTGCTCCTGACTTTAAGCGAGCAATGGAATACGCGATTGATCATCCGGTTCGCCAGCAGGTCAGAGCGCAAGAGCAGGGATGGAGCCGATGACGGACAACGAAGTCACCTTCGAGACCGAGACCCTCAAATCCCTAGAGTGCTTCCGGGAAAAGTGTGCAGCGGTTTTCCCGAAAGAAGCACGACCAAACAATCAGCTAGGGTCGTTCCTCGATTCCGCCAAGAGCGGAACGACCCTAGACGCGCTCAACGAGGCCGTCGCGTCGCTGCCATCAGCATTGAAAGCCGCGGGTTTCGATCTAACCAAGTCGCTGCAAGGGCTGGCGTCCGAGGTTGGCGCCTTGCAAAAAGTTTTCACCGCGATGTCCCAGAGCCCGGCGCTGCACATGACGCCCGCAGTGTTCGCCGCTGAACTGACGCGGCAGGCTGACGTGATCGCTGAGCGAAGATTTCAGGAACTCAAAACGAGCGCCGCAGCCGAGAACGCTTGGGCCTAGAAAAAGCGCAATGGATTATGGGTTGGCGCGCTTGTTCTAAGCGCGTTGATTGCGTTTGCGCTCGGGCGTTTCATCCAACCCGGCGCGCCAGCACAGGTCGCGCAGGCGGCATGCGCTGCGCCAGCGATCAGCGCGTCGTTGTGCCAGCCCGACGCCGCGACAGTACTTCTGACCGACCAGTCACGCCATGACGGTACTGGTACCGGCGGCATGAACCCGCTTCTGAAAAGTAATTTGACGGCGCTGCAAATCTGCGCCGGCAAAGCCAGGCAAGAACACCGTGAGCAAGCCTGCCGAGTCCTTGTTGCGCCGCAGACCAAAAATTAAACTCGACATCCCGCCGCTGCCCTCCGGGCCACGCGGCGGAAACGAAGGCGCACCATAACCTGCGCCTCCCGGCGCAATGCGAGGTTACACCTGCGTCCTGCTGTCCTCCGGACCACGCAGCTCGCGCGGTGTCGTGATTGGGCAGTTCGCCGCACGGGCCAACGCTGTCAGTCGAGATGCGGAGCCATTGCTCGAGCTTGCTCGCGAATTGAAGCAGAGGTAGTGATCTACCCTGGCAAGTTGCCGAAAGCTCCCGGAAGCTTGACGGACGGCAGCTTGTAACCCAGCTTCGAGCATAGTCGGCGGATCAGCTCCACTCACCCAGTGGGCCACCACCGGAAGTCGGGTCGAGTAGGAATCCCCTCTCCCCGTCCTTCGACGGGGAGAGGGGATAAACGTGCTTTGCGACTTCCGCACCGGGTCAGGTCTGTCCGATGACGACACCGCGCCGCCACGCTCGAACCTCACTCAGAAGCTGCCAGACCGGCCCGTTGCTGACAAGTCTGGCAGAAGCTCACCCAATACTGACCGGAGTTGAGGCGAGGGTCGTTTTCACGGTCTGGGCCAAAAGTGACCTAACGCATCTACTCGGACAGTGCGCCGCACATAGTTTCGTCCTCCCAATTTTCTTGGCATCCGGTGAACCACTCACGGCGGTACCGTCTACTTGGCTATTGATGTCTGCTGCCGAGGGTATCGCGAGCGCGTTGGCCACGAAATTCATCGCCTTCTGCCAGCGCCATCTGGCGACCGCAATCGCTTTTGCTCTGAAGCAGCGCGCAGATGGCGAATCAAGGTACGAGCTCGGTGCCCTCGACGCCAAGCAGGCTGGCATGCTCGCAGGGCTTGCGCCCGTCGCCAGCGATAGCGGCCAGCGTAACGGTCCACGCCACATCCGTGGCGGCCGCGCAACCGTCCGTACCGGCATCTACATGGCCGCCCATTCGGCGGCCTGGTTCAACCCGCATATGAAAGCCTTCTACGACCGCCTCGTCGCCGACGTTAAGGCCAAAAAACTGGCGCTCACCGTGGTCATGCGCAAACTCATCGTGCTCGCAAACGCCCTCTTGAAAGAGGATCGCTGCTGGTCCAACGAATGCCCCATCGCCAAGCCTCTTCATGCTTGACTTCCATCACAGATGCTCACCCGCCAATGCCGATTGCCGTCTTCGCTGGTCGACCGCCGGCACGGATAGCGCATGGCCGTTCCGTCGGTCGGCGGTCATCCAGACTCTTCCAAACACTACGTCCGTCGCCAAAACCGTGTTCAATCAGGCCTATCCGGGCCGCCGTTGCCCGTTGGCAATCGGTTCGCCCCACAGCGCGCCCCGCAACATGCACACGCTGCACCAACGGCGATCCCCAAATCCCCATAACACCTGCTGAACCAGGAGCCCCACGTCCCGCGACTCCGTTCTCTGGCGGCTTTCGGACGCCGGCCCTCGGTAAATGTGGAGGCGCGCGTGCTGGGCCGCCATCCGAAACCCGTCACACAAGCTGACGTCGTGATAGCTGGCCGCCGCCGACCAGTCTGCACCTGATAGCGACCGGTTGCCGAACGATTCCGTGACCGTCACGAGCTGCTTGCCCGTTGCCAACCAGAATTGCAGCAACGCCGTCTGGGGAAATCGGGCGCTCACGTCTGCGGCGCCAACCTCGCGGGAGCCTTTCTTGCGTTCATAGCTGCTGTCCTCCGCATAGGCACCCCACTCCCTTGCGGACGCGCACTTGGCCAGCGACCCAAGGTGATCCACGCCCTGGTGGCATTCTGTTTCGATTAGGATCGGCCGCCGTCGACGGAGAGGATCTGGCCTGAGATCCAGGCGGCCTGTTGGCTGGCGAGGAACAACGCTGCGTTGGCAATATCTGCGGCCTCGCCCGTGCGTCGCGTATGGATGTTTTCAACCAACCGGCGCTGGCCGTCCGCGCCATAGCGGTCCCATTGCCGTTCCGTCGCTGGGTTGGAGCGCACAAAACCTGGCGCAATCGCATTGCTGGTGATGCCGTAACGGTCGAGATCCTGGGACAGCTGCTTGGTGAGGCCGACGAGGGCGTGCTTGGCGGACGTGTAGGCCTGGATGCCTGTCAGGCTGGGCCGCAGGCCTGCACCAGACGCGATGAAGATCAGGCGGCCGAACGATTGGCTTTTCATCGGCACGGCCGCTGCCTGCGCCACACTCGCCGTTGATGCGATCCTGGCCGAACGGGTGGCGACCGAGGCCGCAGAGCCGCTGCACGTGCCCGTGTTCCCGACCATTAACTACGGCCTGACGCCGAACTTCGTTGCCTATCCTGGCACGGTGACCCTGCGGATGTCGACGCTGTGCGCGGTCATCACGGATGTTCTCGACGGGATGGTGCGCTCTGGTTTCCGCCGCATCGTGATCGTCAATGGTCATGGGGCGAACTCGCCGGCCCATGGCGCTGTTCTCGAGTGGCTGGACCGATACCCGGGCGTGCAGGTCAAATGGCACAACTGGTGGAACGCACCCCGGACGTGGGCCAAGGTGCAGGCCATCGACACCGTCGCGTCGCACGCCTCTTGGATGGAAAACTTCCCGTGGACACGGCTCGGTAATGTGGCGATGCCAGCGACGCAAAAGCCCATGATGGACCTCGCGCGTTTCCAGCCGCTCGACCCGTTCGCCAAGAAAGCCCTGCTCGGCGATGGCAACTACGGCGGCTTCTATCAGCGCAGTAACGAAGACATGCTGGCGCTCTGGCGCATCGCCATCGACGAGACGCCCGCGGTGATCGCTGACGGGTGGGCGTGAGCAAACCGTGGCGGGATTTATTCTTCAACGGCTGATGCAGGCAGTGGTGGTCATGCTGGTGACTTCATGCCGGTGTTTGCTGGCGTGTTCGCCATCGGCAATCCGATCGACGTGCTGATCTCGCCGGATGTGACGCAGCAAATCCGCGAGCAAACTATCGAGGCCTACGGCTTCGATCAGCCGCTGTGGCGGCAGTATGCGACGTTCCTCGGGCGCTTGCTGAGCGGAGACTTCGGTCGCTCGTTCGTGTTCAACATGCCGGTGCTGGAGTTGATCTTCTCGCGGCTGTCGGCGACGCTGGAACTCACGCTCGCAGCGGTGATCGGAGCCACTTTGGTGGGCGTGCCACTGGGGATGTATGCCGGCTACCGGTCGGACGGGGTGGCATCAAAGATGATCATGGCGCTGTCAATCCTGGGATTTTCGGTGCCCACGTTCTGGATTGGGCTGGTGCAGTTCTACACATTCGCGGTCAATCTTGGCTGGCTGCCAGCCAGCGGGCTCGGTGAAACGGCATCGTTGTTTGGCGTGGAATGGAGCTTCCTCACCGCTAACGGTTGGCGGCACATGCTGTTGCCAGCGATCAACCTGTCGCTGTTCAAATTCGCGATGATGGTGCGCCTTGCGCGGGCTGGAACGCGCGAAATCATCCTGACCGACACCGTGAAATTCGCGCGCACTGCTGGCGAGAGCGAGTGGACGATCCTCTCGGTCCAGGTGCTGCGTCTGATCGCTATCCCGATCGTCACTGTCTTCGGGCTGGAGTTTGGCTCTACGCTGGCATTTGCCGTTGTGACGGAGACGATCTTCTCGTGGCCCAGCGTGGGCAAGTTGATCATCGATAGCATTTCACAACTCGATCGGCCGGTGATGGTGGCCTATCTGATGCTGGTGGCGTTCCTGTTTATCATGATCAACTTCCTGGTCGATATTGCCAATGCCGCGCTCGATCCGCGGCTTCGGATCAGGCGGACATGATGTTGAGTTCGTGGATCCAGCCGTGAAGGCCGATCTCGTGCCCCTCTGCGATCACGCGGCGCTGCTCCTCTGGATGGAGAAGCGCCGCGACGGCTGGCACATAGAACGTGGCCTTCACGCCATGCTTGTCAAGCAACTTGAGAATACGCGGAACGCCGACGCGGTTTCCGTACTGCCCCCAAGCCATGCGGCCGATGGATTTGCCGCCGTCTCGCAGCTCGTTGGTTTCGTGGTCACTGTCAAACGACAGCGCCACCGCGCACCGCGCGCCGCCCATCCAGGATTTTGGGCGGTAGCTGCGGCCAGCACGGACATGATTGACCAGCTTGCGCCAATGCTCCTCTGGCCACTGCCAGGGCTCGAGCGGCTGTGCTGTGTCAGTCACGGCGAAGCTCGTGATGGTTCAAGCAATCGGTGAGCCTGTGACGGAAGGACTTGCCCGCTGATCCACGTCTACGCCGTCGGAAGCTGATCCCCCGATACCGACCAGTTCGGTGCCAATGGCATTCCGATCGCACCGGGTCAAAACTTCGCCCGAGATTGACACGCCGATCACGGTCGATCGACCCCAGTTAGCTGCCAGTTCCGGAACAATGGACAAACTAGACGCGATGCAGAGAGCCTGTGTGAAAACGCGGGCCGTTAGCGCGAAGCATGGTATGATTCCCCATCGCCAGTGGGGAGGCTCCCATGAAGCGTTTTATCGAAGGCCAGGATCGTAGCCAGACCACGCTTTTGCCAGAGTGCATCGACGATTATGTCGACGCCGACAATCCGGTGCGCGCGAACGACGCGTTCGCAGACATGTTGGATTTGGCTGCGCTTGGCTTCGATGTCGCGCCAGAGGCGGCGGGTAGGCCGGGATATCACCCATCCACGATGCTGAAGCTCTACCTCTACGGCTATTTCAATCAAGTGCAGTCGTCGCGCCGCCTGGAACGCGAATGCGCGCGCAACCTCGAACTTATCTGGCTGATGGGCCGGCTAAAGCCAGACTTCAAAACGATTGCCGATTTTCGCCGGGACAACGGCCCTGGCATCCGCGAGGTCTGCCAGCAGTTCGTGGCACTGTGCCGTGACATTGACCTGTTGGACGCGAGCGTCGTCGCCATCGACGGCAGCAAGTTTAAAGCGGTCAACGCGAAAGCGAAGAGCTACACGCGGGAGAAAATCGAGCGACGGCTTGGTGAAGTCGATGCTGCCATAACGCGATATCTGAGGGAGCTGGATCGGGCTGACGAGGTCCACAGCAAGACCGGCATGCTGCCGCCCGAAGCAAGAGTGGCTTGGGTCATGAAGAAACTTGCGCATTTCAGAAAAGAGGAGCGCACGCTCAAGGCGATGGAGCTGCGCATGGACAGCACCGGCGAGACGCAGGTGTCCTTGACCGACCCGGACTGTCGAGCGATGGCGACGACCAGCAAGCAACCTCGCGTGGTTGGCTACAACGTGCAGACCGTCGTGGAAACAAAACATCACCTGATCGTTGCGCACGAGGTAACAAACCACGGCTATGACCGCGATGCGTTGTCGATGATGGCGCACAAGGCGCAGGCAGTGATGGCAAGTGACACGATCGAGGCGATCGCCGACAAGGGCTACTATAAAGGCGAGGAGATCGTCGCTTGCGAGCAAGACGGCATCGCCGTGGTCGTCTCAAAGCCGCTCACGTCCAATGCTGCCGCCGCCGGCCGGTTCGACAAGGCAGATTTCATCTATCATGCTGAGAAAGATGCCTACTTGTGTCCAGCCGGCGAGTGGCTCCCATATCACTACTCGAACGAGGAAGCTGGCAAGACGTTGCGCAACTATTGGACGAACGTTTGCGGGCAGTGCCCGGTTAAAGCCAAATGCACGACGGGCAAGGAGCGCCGCGTGAAGCGGTGGGAACACGAGGCCATCCTGGAGCGTGTCCAGAAGCGCCTCGATGACGACCCTACGAAGATCCCACTACGGAGCAAAACTGTCGAGCACCCCTTCGGCACGATCAAGGCATGGATGGGCGCGACGCACTTCAAGATGAAAACGATGAAGCACGTCGCAACCGAAATGGCGCGGCACGTGCTCGCCTACAATATGATGCGCGTGCTGGCGATCATGGGCGTCGCACGCCTAGTCGAAGCGATGAGAGGATGATGCGTGCGCTTTCGTGCGCGTATTGGCCCTGAAAATTGCATCCAGAAAGCGTTTTGGGAGCTCCCGGAGAGCCCACGTGGCCGAAATTCAAATAATGCCATTTACATAGCCAGTTTCCGCGCCGCTGCCCAGATCGAGCAAGGTTCTCATACAGCCTCCAGAGATAGCAGACCTTGCCAGTTGGCTCGGATCCGTACCGGGATCATCGACTCGGGATAGCGGCTCAACATTCGAGAGCGGACACACGGCCGGGCGCACGCTGGGGCGGTGAACCCCTGGAACACCCGCCATGAGAGGACGGCTGAGACCTTTCCAAAATGAAGCTACACAAAATGAAGCACGACTTGCTCAGCAAACTCATGCAGCGTTAGTAGAGGCGGATGGCCGCGTCGCAGGTCATGCAAAAACGAACGAAGCGATACAACCTCGATAGATCGAGTTCGAGATGCCACAAGAGACCCTGCTGCGCTTTAGCCCGACTGTTCGCTCAGTGAACAGCGACGCGGGCGTGGTCTGCCGCGGCCTTTCAGGCGTGCTTGAGGCATTCGTTGAGATCGTTCCATCAGTCGCTGCGGCGGCCGCGATGCCGGCAACAATACCCATAGCCATCAAAGACATGGTCGACGTCTGCGGCCGCAACGCCAGCTTGGGCCTTGGGTGCGGCCCGCGGGCTGCATCGCACGTGACTTCTCCAGTCGTCGAAAGGCTGCTGGCCGCCGATATTGAGCCTGTAGCGTACACTAAAATGACTCCGCTGGCGTATGAGCCCTCGGGCAGCAATCCAGATCAAGGCCGGCCGAAGAACCCCTGGGACTTACGACATGTCTGCGGCGGCTCGTCGTCTGGCTCGGCTGTGGCCGTTGCTGCGGGCTGCGTGCCGCTTGCGCTCGGATCTGATACCGGTGGATCGCTGCGCATCCCAGCCCATTGCTGTGGGATCACGGCATGGAAGCCGACGTTCGGCACTGTACCTGTGGCTGGCACCATGCCGCTGGCACCAAGCCTCGACACGATCGGATTCCTCGCGCGCGAGGCTGCGCTGCTGTCCCATGTGGCATCGCTTTTTTTAGAGCACGCAACGCCCGCCGCGTCGCCACGTATCGCCATCGCCAGTGACCTTGCGGCGCAGTGCGATCCGGATATTGCCTCTGCTTTCAACGGATTTCAGGACGCTCTGTCAGGGCTTGGGTTGCAGTCGTCGCGCGTCGAACTCGATAGCATCATGCGAGAGATTGATCCGTGGGTGATGAAGGTCATGGACGGAGAAGCTGGCCGCGCCAATGCTGACTTGATCGCTCAGGGGCATGTCAGCGGCGCGCTCGCGTCGCGGCTGAGAAAAGGCCTGGCAATCACCGACACACAGCTGGAAGACGCGCGGCGGTCAATGTCGGCCGTCACAAGCAACAGGCTGTCGCAGATTTTTGCCAACGCCGATGTTGTTGCGCTCCCGGTCATGCCGTGCCGGACACCCTTGGTGGCGCAGTGCGAGCCCGGCTCGCCGAGCTTCTCAGGCCGCACGCTCTATGCGTTGTCGCGCTTCACGCGCTTCGTAAATGCCTTTGGTCTGCCGGCCGTCGCGTTGCCTGTAGGCTTCGACACAGACGGACTGCCCATTGGCATGCAGTTGGTCGGCCGGCCCGGTCAGGACATGGCGCTGCTTGCGCTGGCGGAACAGATCCAAGCGGCTTCCGATTGGCATAATCGTGTGCCAACGTGTGTGGCAACCTATTGGAGTGAGAAGGCCCACTGGAGCAAGAAAGCATGAGCCGCATCACCGCGTCGCCGGCATTGTCAAACTTGGTCGTGCTGGATGTGACGCGTGTGCGGGCTGGCCCGACGTGCTGCCGCGTGTTGGCCGATTTCGGCGCCGATGTGATCAAGATCGAAGCGCCCGACGGCGTCGATCCCAACGAGGGCATGTCAGGCCCCCGGCATGGCTACGACATGCAGAACCTGCACCGCAACAAGCGATCGCTGACGCTCAATCTGAAGGAACCTGCTGGCTTGGCGGCATTTCTGCGCATGGTCGAGCGCGCAGATATCGTTGTTGAGAACTACCGGCCCGACGTCAAGAACCGTCTTGGCATAAACTATGCGGCGCTCGCCGCGGTGAACCCGCGCATCATTCTTGGCTCGGTCTCGGGCTTCGGCCAGGATGGTCCATTGGCCAATGACGCTGGCTTTGACCAGGTTGCGCAGGGCATGGGCGGGCTGATGTGGATCACGGGTGAGCCTGGTACAGGACCGATGCGCGCAGGTGCTGCAATCGCCGACACGTCGGCCGGCCTTTATGCCGCTATTGGTATTCTGGTCGCGCTGGCCGAGCGCGAACGATCCGGGCGCGGGCAATGGGTTCAGACATCGTTGCTGCAGGCACAGATCGCCGTGTGTGATTTCCAGGCCGCGCGTTATCTCGTCGATGGCGTCGTGCCGCAGCAGGCGGGTAACGACCATCCCTACGCCACGCCCATGGGCGTCCTGCCGACAGCTGATGGCTTCATCAACATCGGCGTTGGTGGTGAAGGGCAGTGGCAAGCCTTCTGCAAAGCTGTTGGATTGCCGGCGCTTGCGAACCATCCGGACTACGCGACCATGGCGCTCCGCTTCGAACACCGGCCGCAGCTCCGGGCAGTCCTGGAGCCGCTCTTCAAGACCAAGACGTCCGAAGCATGGCGGCGCGAGCTTACCGCAGCCGGTGTCCCCGCCGGACCTATCCACAAAATGGATGAGGTGTTTGCGGACCCACAAGTGCAGCACTTGCAAATAACCGAGACGGTGCACCATCCCGTCCGTGGTGACGTGACGTTGGTCGGGCAGCCGGTTGTTCTCTCGCGCACGCCCGCCAAAGTTGTCGCCGCCATACCGGAAAAGGGCGCGCACTCTGATGAAATTTTAGCCGAATTCGGATTTACGGCAGCAGAAATTAACGCCTTGAAGTCCGCCAAAGTTGTGTAATGTCGGGTGAGGTTCGGTCCGCTCTGGGAGACGTGTGAGATGAAGCGCAGAACATTGCTTGGATTGATGGCCGCCGCGACGGCCGATGTGGGGTTCTCCACGCGCGCGTTTGCCAACACGACACTCACGGTGGGCTATCAGAAAGTCGCGCACCTCGCGCCGGTCATCCTCATTGCGGATGATCTAAAAAAGGCTGGCATTGACGTCAAAATGGTCGAATTCGCGCGCTATGCGGATGCGCGCACGGCGCTGCTCGCGGGCTCGCTGGACGTGGGCTCAGTTGGCCCAGCCGACCTTGCCATTGCGCTCGCCAACGGCTCGACCAGCATGATCGGGATCATGGGCATCGGGTCGTCGCCGAAATACGTCATTGGCCGCACCGGCACCAAGTTCGACAGTTGGGACGACATCAAGGGCAAGAAGATTGCCATCGCGCCAGGCTCGGCCGTCTGGTTCCAGTTCGCCGCAACTCTGATTGAGAAGAACATTCCGTACAATTCGTTCAGCGCTATCAACATCCAGGGCGGCGGCGCCAACTTCAATCAGGCACTCGAGAAGGGCGAAGTCGACGCGATCGTGACCTGGGAGCCTTTTGAGTCGATCCCCGTCATGAAGGGCTACGGCTTCTTTGCCAAGAACCTGGACTACAGCGTCTCCAAAGCCGTCGGCGCGGAACTGGGCATGCTGGTTGCCAACAAAGACGCCGTTGCCAGCAAGCGGCCGGCCATCGAAGCGTTCGTCAAAGCTTATGTGGCCAAGATGAAAGAGCTGGGCGCCTCCAAGGACAAGTTCGGCGCTGGTATTGCGCAGCTGACCGGACTGGATGCGGTGGTGTCCGCAAAAATTGCCGAAACCATCAACCTCGGCCCCGTCATCACGCCTGATCAAATCAAGCGCCAAGCCAAAGCGTTTAATGACCTTGGAGTTATCCCGAAGGACGTGTCGGGCGAGATCGACAAATTCTGGGATGGATCCTATCTCGAAAAAGCGATGAAAGCGTGAGGATTGGCTTGCCCGGATGACGGTTGTCGACACGACTCAACGTAGTGAGCCGGTCCAGCGTGCTGTGGTGGCGACAGCGAATAGCGGTCCGGCTGTGGCAGGATGGATGCCATTAGCCGGGCAGCTGTCATCGTCATTGCTGGCGCTTATCCTGCCGATCTCGCTGATCGTATTCTGGCAATGGTCAGGCACCAACGGCGTCATCTTCGGCGGCGCGTTGCCGACGCCGGATCGTGTCTGGACGGCCTGGGTCAACTGGGCCTTTGGCACGCCGACGTTTGGGCTCAACCCCTACGTCGGCACATGGCTGCAGAACGTCGTCTTCTCAGCCGAGCGTGTGGCCAAAGGCTTTCTAGTCGCCATTGCGGCTGGTGTACCGCTGGGCATTGCCATCGGCTGGTCGCGTCTGTTTGCAAAGATTGTCGATCCGACCATCCAATGGCTCAGGCCCGTGCCGATCACGGCATGGCTGCCGATCTCGATCGCGATCTTCGGCATTCGCGATTTCGGCGCGATCTTCCTAATAACGCTTGGCGCGTTCTATCCGATTGTCATCAACGCCACGCAGGGCGCCCGAGCCGTCGATAAGAATTGGATCAGAGCGGCGCAAATGATGGGTGCGTCGCAGACGTCCACGCTGTGGCGCGTCGTGTTGCCGGCTGCCATGCCGTCGATCTTTACCGGGCTGCGCATTGGCCTTGGGATTGCCTGGACCGCCGTGATTGTTGCAGAAATGGTCGCGGTTAAATCTGGCCTCGGGTACGTACTGTGGGATGCCTACTACGTGGGGCGCATGGATATTGTGCTTGCCGACATGGTCTCGATCGGCCTGCTTGGATATTTATCTGATCGCTTGATCGTAGCTCTGTCCGGCTGGCTGCTGACGTGGCACCGCTTGCAATCCTTCAATCAGTAAGTGGGGCGGTAAGTAGAGTTCATGAGCGCTGTCGATTTTGCGGGTGTATCGAAGACGTTTAGCGGCAAGACAGTCGTGCACGCGCTCGCTGACGTGGATCTGCGGGTGGCCGAAGGCGAATTCGTTGCTCTGCTGGGGCCGTCTGGTTGCGGCAAGTCCACGCTGCTCAATATTCTCGCGGGCTTTGAACGTTTGACGACCGGCACAGTACGGTTTGACGGGCGCACGATTTCCAAGCCGGGCCCTGATCGCGGTGTGGTGTTCCAGGAAGCCTCGCTGCTGCCGTGGTTGAACGTGTGGGACAATGTCGTGTTCGGCCCCAAGGTGCAGGGCGTCGCACGGGCGATTTACGAACCGAAGGCCGAGGCGATCTTGAAGATCGTCGGCCTCGAGGGGTTCAAGCAGGCGCTGCCGGTGCAGCTGTCGGGCGGCATGCGCCAGCGCGTCGGCATCGCGCGCGTCCTCGTGATGGAGCCACGCGCACTGTTGATGGACGAGCCGTTTGGCGCATTGGATGCGCAGACGCGCCTGTCGATGCAACAACTGTTGCTCGACGTCTGGCAGAAGCTCAAGACAACTGTCCTGTTCGTCACGCACGATATCGACGAAGCGATTTTGTTGGCCGATCGCGTGTGCGTGATGTCGGCGCGGCCAGGGCGGATCTCGCGGGAGATCCCCATCACCTTGCCGCGCCCGCGCTCCATCGACGATCTGACCAACCCGGCTTTCATCCAATTCAAGGCCGCGATCATGGCCGAGATGCGCGGCCCGCACGGCGCCCACTGACCGCAGACGGAGAGTTACTAGGCCATGGCCAATCCCCGCATTCCCTATCGGCTGTCCTCCGAGCGTGCACCGCTGCCGCCCTACAAGCGCAAGCGCATCATCGTCCATCTCGTCGTTAACGTGGAGCACTGGCAGTTCGATCGTGCGATGCCGCGCACCATCATCACGCCGCCACACGGGCGCGAGACCGTGCCGGATGTGCCGAACTTCTCGTGGGCCGACTACGGCATGCGCCAAGGGATGCCACGCATTCTGAAACTCTTTTCGGATCGCAAGCTGCCCGCTTCGACCAGCTTCAACGCCGGCGTCATTGACGCCTATCCGCAGGCTGCCGTCGCCATGCGCGACGCCGGCTGGGAGTTTATCGGTCATGGCATGCATCAGGTGGCGACCAACCACGCCGAAAGCGGCGAGGAACAACTGATCGCGGCGTGCATGGACAAGATCGCAAAGTTCACTGGCACGCGCCCGCGCGGTTGGTTGTCACCCGGGCTGCGCGAGACCGTGGACACGCCGGACCTACTGAAAAAGCAAGGCATCGACTATGTCTGCGATTGGGTTGTCGATGACCGGCCGTCCTGGATGACGACGAAGCACGGCCCTCTGGTGGCGATGCCCTACAACATCGAGATCAATGACTCGATCATCTACGCCATCGAGCGCCATGCCACCGGCGAAATGGCCAAGCGGCTCGCCTTCACGCTGAAGCAATTTGAGAGCGAGGCTCAGACAAGCACGATGGTGCTGGCCATCGGCCTGCATCCGCACCTGATCTCGGTGCCGCACCGCATGCACGAACTGGTCGCCATGATCGATCTCCTGCAGGCAAGCCCGGCCGTGGCCTTCGCCACCGGCAGCGACATCTACAGCTGGTATCAATCTGCCGAACCTGCAGCACGGTGAGTGTGCTTGCCGACGCT
>JANNEU010000191.1:0-6388 GCA_031379035.1 Hyphomicrobiaceae bacterium
CCTCGCCAACGGGCTGGGCAATCTCGCACAGCGCTCGCTGTCGATGATCGCGAAGAACTTCGATGGCGTGGTCCCGGCACCAGGCGCGTTCACGGCTGAAGATCTGGCGATGCTGGCAACGGCCGATGCGCTTTATGCGAAGGCGCGTGCGGCGATGGACACGCAGGGTATCAAGGTTTGGCTTGATGCCGTTTGGGCTGCCATCGGTGATGGCGACCGCTACTTTGCGAGCGAGAAACCGTTCGACAAATCGCACAGCCTGGAGCGCAAGGGCACGATCCTGTATGTGACGGCGGAAGTCGTGCGGCAGCTGGCGATCCTGTCGCAACCGGCGATGCCGGACAGCTGCGGCAAGCTGCTGGATCTGTTGGGGCAGACATTTGAACAACGGGGGTTCGCCTCACTCGGCGCGGCGCATCGCTTGGTGCCGGGCCTGACGCTGCCGGCACCGACCGGCGTGTTCCCGCGGCATGTCGATCCGGATGCGGCGGTGGCGGAGGTGAAGCCGTCGAAGGGGAAGAAGGGTGCATGACCCCTGAGCATGCGGGATGTGGCACTCATCAAACCGCTTGCGTAGTTGCGTGCGGCTGAGCTCCATTCCGCAGAGGTGATGAAACTGACTGTATTCTCTGACTTTCCTTGTCGGGCTGAAGGGGGGGGCCTTCCTCGGGTTCGCACCAGCCGTAGTTGAGGTTCAGTTTCTGGAAAGCGGTGACGCACAATTCTTCATCGTAGTCGGTGTAGGCCAGGAAATAGACCCTTTCGATCTTTGTTTCGGGCCAATTTTCAAAATAGACTTTGGCCGCTTGGACAATGTCAATTGTCACGCTTTGCGGATCATCGCCCGAACCGCGTGTGCCGAACAGTGGAAAAAGGATGCTCTTGGCGACCCGGCGCGCACCGCTCCAACAAAGCCAGCTCGTGTTGTACTCGTCGGCCCGGTCGAGCGCGTTGGACACGCACTCCATGTGGCTTCGGATCGTCGTGTAACCCTTTCCGGGCTCCCCGTGCTGGGCGGCGACATGCAGGATAGCTTGCACTTTATTCTGCTGCTTCAGCCGGCAGGAGTGCGTGAGCACCACCGTGCCAGGCTCGACCTGAAAGCCGGAGCGGATCTTGCGCTGGAGTTTTTCGTTGACGATGTCGCGGATGACAGCGCCGTTGGCATTCCGGCGTGCGCCCCAATAGCGAATGTAGGACGAGATCGAGTCGTCGTGATAGCGGCCGAGTTGCATCTTGGTGTTCTCCGGGTTCACCCACAGATCGACTGTATCGACGTTCTGGATGCTGCCGGTAATGATGCAAAATTGTGTTTTTGGAGTTGGGGTCTTCGGCGAATGCCAGACGAAAACCTTTCGCTCCCTATTCGGCTTGGCACGGCGCGAGACGTTGAGCCCGTTGAACAGCGTATGGACCAGACTGTCGATATTACGCTCAACTATGCAGGCCTTGATATTGGCAGCGAGATGTTTCTTTGACTCCTCAAGAGTTTCCTCACTCGACAAATCGTAGTCGAGCGCCCGCAGGCCGTTGATGTTGAAGGGGATGGTATCATGCCCTTTCTGGCGAATGATGATGGTGCCCCAGCGGCGCGCCGTGTGCCGGACACCGAGCTCATACATCACGTTGGGATTGCCGGTAGTGATATCGACGATTGCGACCGTGCTATCGAGAATGTGTTCGATCATGGCGCTGTGGATCAGGCCGGTCTTGTTTTCCTCGTCACTGCGCAAGCATTCGACGCCCTCTTGCATCGCCGCAGGCTTAATAAACGTGTGGTAGACTGCGTCGAAATCGATCGGCTTCTTGGTGACTGGATGCACCTTCTCACCGAAGGGCATGATGACGAAGCACGACTTGCCGACGGCACCGCTCAGCCGGTTCGCAGGCATAGGCGTCGTTGCCTGGTTTGCACCATTCGCGGCGCTTGTAGTATGGGCCACAGTATGCCTCCCGCTGTTTAAAATGAACGCGACAACGTCGCTGGCAGAAAATAACTTCCAACTTCTAACTGCTAGGCTATCGGCTGTTCCGCCAATCGGCAAGCGCGTCAATCGTTAGTGTCTGCCTCGGTACCCACAGGACAAAGCATGACCCTCGTCGACCACCATACTCATCTCGATTTCCCGGACTTTGCGCCGGAGTTGGACGCCGTCGTTGCACGCGCCAACGCAGCGGGTGTCATCGCGATGACAACCATCTCAACGCGGATTGCGAACTACGACACGTATCGGGTGATCGCCGAGCGGTTTCCGTGTGTGTACTTTTCGGTTGGTACACATCCGCACTATGCGCACGAAGAGCTGGATGTGCCGGTGGCGGAGATTGTCGCCAAGTCCAAGCACCCGAAATGCATTGCCATCGGCGAGGCGGGGCTCGATTATTTCTATCAGAAGAGCCCGCGGGAGGCACAGGCTCAGGGCTTCCGCATGCATATTCAAGCCGCGCGGGAGACCGGCTTGCCGCTGGAAATCCACTCCCGCGATGCCGACGAAGACACCATCGCCATTCTGGAAGACGAGATGGGGAAGGGCGCGTTCAAGGCTGTGCTGCACTGCTTCACGGGTGGGCAGAAGTTGGCGGATCGCGCGGTCCAGCTTGGGCTCTACGTGTCGGCGTCGGGCGTGATCACGTACAAGAAAAGTGAAGATCTGCGTGCGATCTTTGCGACCGTACCGCTCGACAGGCTGTTGGTTGAGACCGATGCACCCTATCTCGGGCCGATCCCGCATCGGGGTAAACGCAACGAGCCGGCATTCGTGGTGCATACGGCCGCGGCGCTGGCGGAGATAAAAGGCGTTGGCCGCGAGGACATGGCGCGCGCGACGACGGATAATTTCTACCGGCTGTATTCGAAGGCTGTGCGGTAGTCGTCCGCTACAGAACGCCGTCCTCGGTGCCATACGTGTAGACCGTCGAACAGAATTCGCAGGTCGCCGCGAGACGGCCGTTTTCGTCGCGGAGGTCGGCTAAGGCTGCGGCGTCGAAACCTTTGAGATAGCCGAGTAAGCGATCACGGGAACAGCGGCAGCGCGCGATCAGCGGCGCGGCCGGGCGGGCGGTGACGCCTTCTTCGTGAAAGAGACGATACAGCAGGCGATGCGGATCGAGCGTGGGATCGGTCAACTCATGATCCTCCACGGTGGCGGCGAGCAGCTTGATGCGCGTCCAGTTCTCATCGTCTTCGCCTTCCAGAGCGGCGTCGCGCTCTTCGTCGGAGGGATGAGACGGCATTGTCAGTCCGCCGGTGCGGGCGACCTGCTGGATCATCAGCCCACCGGCGCGCCAGTGCCAAGCGCCAGCTGCAAAGTGCCGGGCGACAGCGAGTCGGATCAGCGTGGGCAGTTGCTCTGACTGGCGGAAGTAGGTGTGGGCGGCGTCTGTCAGCGTGTCGCCATCGAGCGGCACGATCCCTTGATAGCGATCCATGTCGCCGCCAGGATCGATGGTCATGGCGAGGTAGCCCTGGCCCAGCAGTTGGCCCTGCAGTGCCGCTGGCGGCGTGCCGGGCTGGGCGACCGTTGCAAGCCGTGCCGCGTCCGAGCTCGCATAGCCGCGCAGATATCCAGGCACCACGTAGTCGGCCACCAGCATTCCAAGCGGGCCATCCGTCTTGGTTTGGAGAATAAGCTGGCCGTCAAACTTCAAGGCTGACCCAAGCAGCGCCGCGAGCACCAAGGCCTCGCCAAGTGCGGCGCTGACGGCATCCGGATAGGCGTGACGGGAGAGAATGGTGTCGGCGCTGGCCCCGAGGCGCACGAGGCGGCCGATGACGCCGGCCTCACGGGTGGCGAACGGCAACACCAGATCGTCGCGCGGCGATGCTGGATCGGCGTTGGCAGGACTGATGGGGCGCTTGGTCATAGCAACGGCCGGGGTGGTAAGGGCTCCGCCGCCCGGAGAGGGCCGACGCCGTGTGGTAGCGAACCAGCCGCCGAACACGCAAGCGGGCATGACGCCGCTCTTGTGGGAGCGCTCGTTTCCAGGCGAAGGACCGAGCGGCGCAGCATCGAGAGTGCGCTTTTCCCGGCCCCATAAGACAAGGTTCCATTTCCCTGCGCCCGCGCTATTCTGATGGCAACTCTACCCATGGTTCCAGGAGCATCCCCCATGCAAGACGCCCCCACTGGTCTTAAGACGTTCCAGACTTATATCGACGGCAAATGGACCG
The DNA here is from genome assembly GCA_031379035.1 of Hyphomicrobiaceae bacterium. Taxonomy (GTDB): domain Bacteria; phylum Pseudomonadota; class Alphaproteobacteria; order Rhizobiales; family Hyphomicrobiaceae; genus JABFRJ01. The sequence continues at coordinate 4,172 of JANNEU010000191.1, forward strand.
ACGCGGCATCCGGCAAGTTCCTGCAGACCTCGGACCCGTACACCGGCGAACCGTGGGCGCTGATCCCGGAGTGCGATGCGCGGGACGTGGATCTGGCGGTTGAGGCGGCGTCGCGCGCGTTTGAGAGCGGGCCGTGGCCGGCGTTGACGGCGACCGCGCGCGGCAAGGTGCTGCGCCGCATTGCGGGGCTCATCGAGAAGCATTCTGAGTATCTCGGCCAGGTGGAAGTGCGCGACAACGGCAAGCTCATCTCTGAGATGGCCGCGCAGACCAAGTATATGGCCGAGTGGTATTACTACTATGGCGGCTTGGCCGATAAAATCAGCGGTTCTGTCATCAACGCCGACCGGCCGGATCATTTCACCTACATTCTGCGCGAGCCGGTGGGCGTGTGTGCGTTCATCACGCCTTGGAATTCGCCGCTGATGCTGACGGCGTGGAAGCTGGCACCGGCGCTGGCTGCTGGTTGCACGGTGGTGTTGAAGCCGTCGGAATACACGTCCGCGTCGTTGCTGGAGTTCATGCGGCTGGTGATCGCGGAAGCGGACATCCCGCCTGGCGTCGTCAACGTTGTGACGGGTTATGGCGCGGTGACGGGCGAGCCGCTGGTGACGCACCCGAAGGTCGCCAAGATCGGCTTTACGGGCGGCACTGCGACGGGCGCGCGCGTCAACGAACTTGCGGCGAAGACCTTCAAGAAGGTGTCGCTGGAGCTCGGCGGCAAGTCGCCGAACATCGTGTTTGATGATTGCATTATTGATGATGCTGTTTCAGGCGCGATCTCAGGGATCTTTGCAGCGACAGGGCAGACGTGCATCGCCGGCTCGCGATTGCTTGTGCAGGAGAGCATCCACGACGTGTTCGTCGAAAAGCTGGTGGCGAGGGCCAAGACGGCCAAGCTCGGCGATCCGTCGAAGGCGGACACGCAGGTTGGCCCGGTGACGACGCCGCCGCAGTATCAGAAAATCCTCGGCTATATCGACATCGCCAAAGGCGAAGGTGCCAAATGCGTGCTGGGTGGCGGGCCGGCGACGGCGGCCGAGGGCGGCGGCAAATACTTCGTCAAGCCGACGATCTTTACGGGCGTCAACAACCAGATGCGCATCGCACAGGAAGAAGTGTTCGGCCCGGTGCTGTCGGTGATCAAGTTCAAAGATGAGGACGACGCCATCCGCATCGCTAACGACATCGCGTTTGGTTTGGGTGCCGGCGTGTGGACGCAGAACGTGCGCCGCGCGCATACGATGGCAAAGCGCATCAAGGCGGGCACGGTGTGGGTCAACACATATCGCGCAGTCAGCTTCTTGATGCCGTTTGGCGGTTACAAGCAGTCGGGTTTGGGCCGTGAAAATGGTGCCGAGGCGATTGACGCCTACCTGCAATCCAAGAGCGTGTGGATCAATAACGGTCCCGGCGGCGGCAATCCGTTCGTGATGAAAACGTCGTGATGAAAACGGCGGCGTGAGGGCGGCATCTTCAATCATTCGTGAAGTGCTGTCCTGAAACCGCACACCCGCTGCAGCGTAACTCCGGCAGCTCAATGATGAGCGGTGTCGAACGGAGTTTCCAAGCATGACAGTCACTTCAACGTTTCGGCGTGTCAGCACAGCTGCGTCGGTCGCAGTGGGCATCTTTGCGGCGCTGAGCGCGCCAGCCTTGGCGCAGAAAAATCCAGACGTCGGCGGCGCACCGATGTTTGCCGCCAAGAACATCGTCGAAAACGCCGTCAACTCGAAGGATCATACGACATTGGTCGCTGCGGTGAAGGCAGCGGGCCTGGTTGACACACTCGCGAGCCCCGGGCCCTTCACGGTGTTTGCGCCAACCAATGCAGCGTTCGCGCGGTTGCCCAAGGGGACCGTCGAAACGCTCCTCAAGCCGGAGAACAAAGCGAAGCTGATCAAGGTCCTGACCTCGCACGTGGTTGCCAAGACGGCTCTGTCCGGTGCCATCAACAAAATGGTCGCTGACAGCAATGGCGCGCATGCCATCAAGACGGTCAGCGGTGCCACGCTGATCGCCAAGATGAAAAACGGCAAGCTCACCGTGACGGATGAAAACGGCGGCGTCGCCACGGTCACGATTGCCGACGTGCGGCAGGCGAACGGCGTCATCCACGTCGTCGATCGCGTGCTGTTGCCAAAGTAGGGCGCGCGTGTGGCTTGCAGGTCGTTTGTCTTGCGAGCCACCGCCACTTCTAAGTTTCAGCTCGCTTTG
>JANNEU010000313.1:0-5648 GCA_031379035.1 Hyphomicrobiaceae bacterium
GGCCACGAGATCATCGCGCACACCGCCGGAAAGATGCGCAAAAATCGGATCCGGGTCCTTGCCGGCGACAAAGTTTTGGTCGAAATGACGCCCTATGACCTCACCAAAGGCCGCATTACTTACCGCTTTAAGTAGGATCGAGGGCCCTCGGCGCGATACGTTGCGTCGGGAGTTAGCGCGCGGCAAGGCCAAGGGCGATACCCAATCGCGCCCGAAGCTGGTGCTGGCCAGCGCCTCCCCGCGCCGCGTGACCCTGCTCGCCCAGGTCGGCATCGAACCGGACGCGCTGCGACCCTCAGATATCGAGGAAACGCCCGGCAAGGGCGAGATGCCACGCTCACTGGTGACGCGGCTCTCGCGCGCCAAGGCTGAGGAAGCCCGCAATCAGATCGCCAATGATCGCGAGTTTGCTGATTCCTACATCATCGCCGCCGACACTATTGTTGCTGTTGGCCGCCGCATCCTCATGAAGCCACGCTTCGTCGAAGAAGCCGTCGCCTGCTTGGAGCTGCTGTCTGGCCGCGCCCATCGCGTTCTCACCGGCGTCTGCCTGATCACGCCCGACGACCGCGTGCGTCTAAAAATCGTCGACACCCGCGTCCGCTTCAAGCGCTTGTCCAAGTCGGAGATGGACGCCTACATCGCCTCGCGCGAGTGGCGCGACAAGGCCGGCGGCTATGGTATCCAAGGCCTGGCCGGCGCGTTTGTGCAGCGGATCGATGGTTCGTACACCAACGTCGTCGGCCTGCCGCTGGCGGAGATCGTCAACATGCTGGTCGGTGAAGGTTTCCCGATCCATGCCGCCTGGGCGAAAGCGGGCGAAGCCCTGCCAGCGCGATAGCAGAGAAGGCGCGGAACAATGGGTCAATCCAGGCGCGGTCCACTGCCGCAAGTTCCCAAGGGCATGCGGTGCCCCATCTGCACCGCGCCAGCCGAAGCTGCGTTCAAACCGTTCTGTTCAAGCCGCTGCTCTGATGTCGATCTCTCACGCTGGCTGCGTGGCAGCTACGCAATCGCTGGCGGCGAACAGGATGCCGACGAAGACGGCGACGACACGCATGCGCGCCAGCGTCCCGACCAGACGCCGCCGGCCGACGACACTGACAACTGATCGAATACCCGTTGTCGCTGAACTAAATCTGGCCCATTTCAGCAGCATGGCACGCCACAACGCGGCCACCGCTGACAGCCATAGCCACCGGCACATCGACTTTGCAGCGATCAAAGGCCAGCGGGCAGCGGGGATGGAACGCGCAACCCTTCGGCGGATCGATGGGGTTGGGGATCTCGCCTTCGACGCGTTTGCGCGGACGGCCCGACATGGCCAGATCGGGCACGGCGTCGAGCAGCATGCGCGTATAGGGATGGCGCGGCGCTTTGAACATCTCCTCGGTCGGTGCCAGTTCAACCACGCGGCCGAGATACATCACGCCGATGCGCGTCGCCATGTGTCGCACCACGGCGAGGTTGTGGCTGATGAACAGATACGTGAGCCCGAACTGATCCTGCAGATCCCGCATCAGATTGAGGATCTGCGCTTGCACGGACACATCGAGCGCTGATGTCGGCTCGTCGCAGACCAGAAACTCCGGCTTCGATGAGAGCGCACGCGCGATGCAGATGCGCTGCCGCTGGCCACCGGAAAACTCATGCGGGTACTTGCGGCCATCGAGTGGGTCGAGGCCAACGAGCGTCAACAACTCCCCCACCTGATGTTCCACCTCGGCGTTATCCTTGGCAAGACCGAACGCCCGGATCGGATCGGCAATGATGTTATCGACACGCCAACGTGGATTGAGGCTGGCGTACGGATCCTGGAAGATCATCTGGATGCGGCGGCGCAGCGTGGTGAGATCAGCGCCGTCCCACATGTCCTGGCCATCAATGCGAACGTGACCGGCGCTGGGCTGCAAAAGCCCGACGACCATTTTGGCAACCGTCGACTTGCCCGAGCCGCTTTCACCAACCAGCGCCAGCGTCTCGCGCTTGCGGATCGTGAACGACACGTCAGTGACGGCCTTCAAAAACTTCCTGTCCTCGCGCTCGATGACGCGGTTGAGCCATGGCTTCGACACATCGAACACGCGGCTGAGGCCACGAACCTCGACGAGGTTGGTGGGTGAGGGAGAGATCGAGGCGATCCCCTCGACGGGTTTGGTTGCCAGGTCTTGCATCAGGATGATCAGGCCTCGGTGATGTAGGGTCTAATACCAGCGAGCGGTTGCTTTGACCCGCTACTCTCACACAACGTCACGCACCGCGTGCTACGCACGACGCGGCCATGACGAAGAAAACGCAGGTCGGACCTTCTGCTCGATGGTCTAAGTTGCAGAGCGACCAATAAAATCCGGGTCCCACCTACTCGACTCCTGCGATTTGTACTCATCGGTTTTTCGGCTTCAAGCCGATAAACAAAACGAAGGCGCGCTGCTCATCGGCTGGAATTTTCTCGAAGTCGGCAATGGCCTGTTCAATCGTCACAATCCAGGCACCAGCATCGAGCGCCGTCATTTCTGCCGATGGGTTGTAGTCTGCGTCTTCGCGACGTTGATGCATTTGTTCAAAGACCAACGCAAACTTGACCAGTTCCGAAGGGAACCCTCGTGCCGGATTCTTGGCCTGAATACATTGGTTTTTCGCTGGTCCATGATCGAGATACCGATACGCTTGAAGCCAGGCGCGGGTGAATTTAGCATCGGAAGATCGAGTAACAATCCTGCTCAAATGCCAGCACACGTGGTGGAAGAGCGCATAGTAGGCTGTGCTCACGGCACGTCGAACGTCTGCGTCCGTCGCGTCTGAAGCAATGAGACGCCGAGCCGTCGCGAGATAGTCGGCTGCGGATATCATGCCACCGACCCGAAAGTCTGGCCTTTCGAAAAATGCTGCCAGACATATGACGACCAACCTTCACGGCGGCACCGTAACAAGTCGCTTACGGCGAACATGACATTGATTTGCATCCGTGTATCTACGGGCGTCGCCAGCAAGGGGTGCCATACGTCCACAAAAAGCGCTTCCTTGCCCTCGCTGTCCTCGTCGATGCGAACTTCGAAGCGGTCGATGGGGAACGGCACCGCGTGCGTCTCGACAGCGATCCTGATTGCCTGTTTCAATTCGTCTGTTAGTTCGGGTGTCACGCAGCGCCTCCTTTGGCATCTGAGCCTACCACATCTGGCACCGAAATTACCCCGCCAGCCTGCCCGGCACCCGCCTCGTCAGCCAACCAGCACGCCACCTCACTTGCGCCCCGCCGCACCGGGTTTGGCCGCTCGATCTTGCAGCGATCAAATACATTCTCGCAGCGTGGATTGAACGCGCAGCCCTGCGGGATGGCAGTCAGCCGCGGCATGCTGCCCTTGATCTGGGCGAGACGCGTGCCGGTCCCTTCCAGTGTGGGGATCGAGCCCATCAGGCCCTTGGTGTAGGGATGCTGCGGGCGCTGCACTACGTCGCGCACCGGGCCGATCTCGGCGATGCGGCCGGCATACATGACCGCGACGCGGTCGGCGGTCTCGGCAATGACGCCCATATCGTGGGTTATCAGCATGATGGCCGCGCCACGTTCCCGGCAGAGCTTGCGCAGCAGTTCGATGATCTGCGCTTGGATGGAGACATCGAGCGCGGTGGTCGGCTCATCGGCGATGATCAGTTCGGGCTCCGCCGCCAGCGCCAGCGCAATCACCACCCGTTGCCGCATGCCGCCGGAGAACTCGTGCGGATAGCTGTCTATGCGCCGGGCCGCGCCCTGAATGCCGGCGTCTTCCAGCAGCGCGATGCTCTTGGCGCGCGCTTGGCTGGCGGTGGCGTTGGTATGAGTTTGGATCGTTTCGATCAGCTGTTCGCCGACGCGATAGAGCGGATTGAGCGAGGTCAGCGGATCCTGAAACACCATGCCGATGCGCTTGCCGCGCACGCGCCGCATCTGCTCAGGCGGCAGATTGTCGATGCGTTCACCTTTGAGCAACACTTGCCCGCTGGCGATGCGGCCAGGCGGCTCCAACAGGCCAATCACCGCCGTGCCGGTCATGGACTTTCCAGCACCGCTTTCGCCGACAACGCCAAGCACTTCGCCCGGCGCGATGTCGAACGACACGTCATCAACAGCCACCAGCGTGCCGCGGCGGGTGGGGAACTCGACACGCAAATTGCGCACGGAGAGAACAGGCGTGCTCATCTGAGCCTCGGATCGAGCTTGTCGCGCAGCCAGTCGCCGAGCAGGTTCACCGCCAACACCAAGGCGGCCAACGTGAAACCAGGGAATGCCGCCATCCACCAGCTGCCCGACAGCAGGAACTTGTTGCCGATCTGGATCATGGTGCCGAGCGACGGCTCGGACGCCGGTAAGCCGACACCCAGGAACGACAGCGTCGCCTCGGTGATGATGGCAAGCGCGAGATTGATTGTTGCCAGCACCAGCACCGGCGACATGACGTTGGGCAGGATGTGCTTGAACATGATCTTGCGCGATGACAGGCCGATCAGTCGCGCGGCTTGCACATAGTCCTTGTTCTTCTCGACCAGGGTGACGCTGCGCACGGTACGCGCATACTGCACCCAAAAGGACAGCCCAATGGAGACCACGAGGATCAAGTAGTGGTTGTTGCCGAACTTGGTGCCCCTGAGTGCGACCTGCGCAATGCCGTCGACCATCAGGGCCGTGAGGATCGCCGGAAAGGTCAGCTGAATGTCAGCAATGCGCATGATCAGCGTGTCAATGCGTCCGCCGCGATAGCCGGCGATTAGCCCGAGGCTGACACCCAGCAGCAGCGCGAAGCCCACCGATGCCAGACTGATCAGGATCGACGAGCGCATGCCGTAGAGAATGGTTGAGTAGATATCGCGGCCCTGATCGTCGGTGCCAAGCCAGAACCTCGGTGAGCCGCCCTTGACCCAGCTGGGCGGGTTTTCGCTGTCGAGCAGCTGCAGCGATTTGAGATCGTAGGGGTCGTGCGGCGCCAGCACAGGGGCGAGGAAGGCCGAGCCAACCAGCAGCAGCGTCACAAAAGCTGCCGCCATCACCAGCGGCGAGCGCACGAAAGCGTGCAGCATGTCGCTGTCGAGGAATCGCTGTAGGCGGCCACGGGGCTTGTTTGGCGCACGTGGTGCAGCATCCGTCGTCGTCATGCGTTGCCGCCCAGAATACGAATGCGCGGATCAACCCAGACGTAGAGCAGATCGACCACGAAATTGATGGTTACGAACAGGAACGCGACCATAAACAAGTAGGCGCTCATGATCGGGATATCGGCGGTCTGCACCGAGGTGAGGAACAGCAGCCCCATCCCCGGCCAGGTAAAGACAAACTCAGTAATCAGCGCGAAGGCGATGATGGCACCCAGCTGCAGGCCGATCACGGTGATGACCGGGATCAGCGTGTTCTTCAGCGCATGGCCGAAGTTGATGGCACGATCACTGAGGCCACGCGCCCGGGCAAACTTGATGTAGTCCGCGCGGAGGACTTCGAGCATCTGCGAACGCACCAGGCGGGTGATCAACGTGAGCTGGAACAGGCCGAGCGTCACCGCCGGCAGAATAATGTGTGCCCAGCCGTCGCGCGTCAGCAGCCCGGTCGTCCAGCCACCGAGATTGACCACTTCGCCGCGACCGAACGAGGGTAGCCACTTGAGGACGCTGGAGAACACCCA
>JANNEU010000323.1:0-5911 GCA_031379035.1 Hyphomicrobiaceae bacterium
ATGCGTCCGTTTCGCCGCGGTCGCGCTGCCTTGCGAGGGATGGAGGCGGCGCGGTAGGCTTTTCGCACGGCGACGTGTCAGCAAGCGAAAAGCACCACATGCAAGTGCAGCCCAACCCGATCACAGCGGCGACACCAGCGCCGCTGGTCTCGATCCGCGGTGTATCGAAGCAGTTCTCCAACGGGACCCTCGCGGTCCGTGGGGTCAATCTCGACCTGTTCGGCGGCGAGTTCATTTCGCTGCTCGGCCCCTCGGGCTGCGGAAAATCAACATTGCTGCGGATGATCTCCGGTCTCGGCGCGCCAAGCGCCGGCGATATCCGGTGGACCAGCGGCACGGCTGCGGGCACGCGCGGCACAGCTGATACGCATGATCTCGGATTTGTGTTCCAGGAGCCGACCCTGATGCCCTGGGCCACAGCGCTGGGCAATGTCGTCATCCCGCTCACACTGAAGGGCGTCGCGAAGGCCGAAGCAGACGCCCGCGCCCGCGAGATGCTGGCCAGCGTCGGGCTTGGTGGCTTCGAAAAATCCTACCCGCGCGAGCTGTCCGGTGGGATGAAGATGCGCGTCTCCATCGCGCGTGGCCTCGTGACGCGGCCCAAGATCCTGCTGATGGATGAGCCGTTTGCAGCGCTCGACGAGATCACGCGCCACAAGCTCAACGACGATCTCTTGCGTCTGTGGGAAGCGCAGCGTTTCACGGCCGTGTTCGTCACCCACTCGATCTACGAGTCGGTCTACCTCTCGCAGCGTATCGTGGTGATGGCCGCGCGCCCGGGCCGCATCATTGCCGACTTAGCTGTCAACGAGCCCTATCCCCGCGACGAACTCTACCGCACCTCGCCGATCTACGGGCAGCACTGCCGGACGGCCTCGGACTGGCTCAAGAAGGCGATCGGCTCATGAGTGACACCCTCACAGCGCCGGGTGCGCTTCCCGCTGATGGCACCGACGCCGGTGCCATGCCCGTCTTTGCCACCGAAGCCACAGTGCTCGGCATCGCACGCTCGCAATGGCCGGCGATCATTGCGCCGATTGTGGTCGGCATTCTCGCGTTGGCGTTCTGGGAGTGGATCGTCTGGTATAGAGGCATTCCCCACTATGTGCTGCCGGGGCCGATCCAGATCGGGCAGACGCTGATTTCGGACTGGCCGACGCTGTCGGGCTCGCTGTGGATCACGCTGCGCATCACGGCTGCCGCATTGATTGCCGCCGTCACCGTCGGTGTCGCGCTGGCCGTGCTGTTTACGCAGTCCAAATGGCTGGAGATGAGCTTGTTCCCGTATGCTGTGGTGCTGCAGGTGACGCCCATCGTCGCCATCGCGCCGCTGATCATCATCTGGGTCGGCGACATCAACCTGTCGCTGCTGATCTGCGCCTGGATCGTGGCGTTCTTTCCGATCCTGTCGAATACCATCTTGGGTCTCAACTCCGTTGATCATAACCTGTTGAATTTGTTCCAGATGTATGGCGCGTCCCGCTGGCAGACCTTGCGTTACCTACGGCTGCCAGCTTCCCTGCCCTACTTCCTCGGCGGGTTGAAGATTTCGGGCGGTTTGGCGCTGATCGGCGCGGTGGTCGCGGAGTTCGTGGCGGGCACGGGCGGCAATGCGTCTGGTCTTGCGTATCGCATCCTCGAAAGCGGCTATCAGCTGAAAATCCCGCGCATGTTCGCAGCGCTTTTGATGATCTCGCTCTCCGGTATTGGCATTTTCCTTGCCACCAGCTGGCTCTCCAATCGCCTGCTCCGCTCCTGGCACGAAAGTGCGGTAAGACGGGAAAACTGAGGGTAATGAGTTGTCGGCCAAGGCTGCCCCCTTCGCGATGACCTCACTTCTTTCGTCATCCCGGCCTTCGCCGGGATGACGAGGGGAGAGAGTTGCGTTCGTTGATAATCGCCTGCTGTAAGTTTCCGAACTTGTCGGCGATGTAACTTGGCAGAGAGCCCCGGAAATCGCTCCCCGCATTCCCCACTCGCGCTTCTCCCATCGCCGCGCTAAAAGCCTCTCAGGGATGTAAAGCGTGGCGGGGGACATCATGGCGGAGACAACGACGGCGCAGGCACCGCTGTGGGCGCGAACGGTTGACTACATCTTTGGCCGCAATACGCTGATCGGCATCGCCTCGTTGATGCTCCTGGTCATCTCTGGCTATGCCACCTGGCACGGCATGCGCGACTTCATTGTCGGCGTCTCGTCCAGCACAGCCAAGGGTCCCAACGACGGTTTCTCGATCTCCAATGACATCCTGGTGGTTAGCGTCGTTGTGGCGCTGACGTTTCTGATGTGGTTGGCGCTGCGAGAGAGTTTTGGCGTCAAGCGCTCGTTCAAAGAGCGGATGATCACGTTCCCGCTGTATGTCTTCCTGGCGCTGTGGTCGATTGGCTTCGGCTACGGCTTCTGGTGGAGCCTGATCTCCGGCGAAGAAGCGACACGCACAGGCCTTTCCGGCCTCACCGAAGATGCCCGCGATGCCAGTGGCATCATCTCCGCCCGCCTCGATGCCGTGCGCGGCCAACTCGACAGCGTCGTCACTTGGTCCGATGGTCAGATGACGCGCGAAGAAGCCAGCGGTGGCAGTTGTGGCACGGCCTCTGGTGCCGGTCGTGGCCCGCTCTATAACGCGCGGCGCGGCGTCCGCGACAGCGTCACCAACCTGCGCGATGGCATGACCCGCACGTGGCTCACGCCCGTACAGGCCGACGTCGAAGAACTCAAGAAAGCGGCCGAAAACCTTGGCGGCGGCACCGTCGAAGAACGGCAGAAGAAGTTCGAGGCGGCCGCCTCCCAGATCCGTGGTCGCGCCCGCAACATCGTCGCGCGGTCGAACGAACTCGGCAAATCCACCGCCTCAGAAATGCGGGCGCTGGCCAAGTCCGTGTCGGTCGTGCCGGGCACAGCTGGGGCCTGCGCAGATCCGACGTTGGCCGAGCGCCTCAACCAGGCCGCAGCCCAGGCCGAACAGCCAGCCCAGCTGAAACTGCGCGAAGCCGTCTTCAATGAAGGCCCGGCCGGCGTCGCCAACGCGGTCAAGAACCTGTGGAAGAACATCGGCGCTTATATGTCGAGTATGTTCAGCTACATCTTCACGGGCCGTGCCGCCGGCAACACGTCGGACGGCGAGCCCATCACCGGCCGCGATCTGATTGCCTTGCTGGCGACCATCGGTATCGACCTCGGGCTGTTGGCGTTGGCGGCGATCAATCCAGAGAAAGAGCCACCGCCTTTCAAGCCCTCCGGCGCACTGGTCCGCCAGATCAACGAGGCGATTGAGACGGCGGTTGCCCGGGCACCCGGTGCGGACCTTGAGTGGGTGCGGCGGCATTTCATCCACCACCACGCGGCGTCATACTTGGTGACGCCCAATCTTTATGGTGCTGACCCGAAGAATCCCGATGAGAGTTCGAAAGCGCTGGCGATGAACCAGTTGGCGGGTGTGCTGTCCGACCTCGAACTGGTCCGCTGGCCGACACCGAAGGAGCTCAAGGCGCTGCGGGTGGAAGAATCCGGCCGCTCCGGTACGGATCTGACCGAAATCCGCAAAAAGTTCGCTGAAGAGCGCGGCATTAAGGAGGGCGCAGAGGTCGGCGGCTCACAGATCCTGCGCAATCATGGACTGTTCTCCAAGGCCGAACGCGCCCTGGAGATCGCCGGGTGGAGCGAGCGCGCCCGCAACGACGTTGAGATCTTCAAGCTGGTGAGTGCTGAAGGTTTGACGCCGTTGCTGATGGTGTTGAGTGAGGCGCATCTGCGCTCAACACCGCAGTTGCACGTATCTCCAGCTCGAGCGCCTGCCTGACGCTCACCCCGCCGGTGCCTGCAACTCTTCGATTGCCTTGGCGATGTCGGACAGGGTGCCGGCGAGCTTGTCGGAAACGCCCTGGGTGCGCATGCCGTCGTCGGCGGCGGCGATCTGTTGCAATACAGTTGCGCGCCAGCGCTCAAGTGTGCCGATCTTTTCGCCGCGCGTCAGCATCACTTCGCCGACGATGTCGAGGGGTGATCGGAAGACACTTTCGGGGCTTTGCTTGGCGAGGGTGGGATTGATACTGCCGATTTCGCTCATCGATGCTCCTGCTTCGATTGGCACGCGCGCACTGAAAATCCCGGACATCCCACACCAACAGCGGGCGGGCACGACCGGAACCATGCAAACAAAACGTCAAACACCCCTCTCGCTGCACATCTGTGACTTCAAATAAATGCAACACAACTCAGCTATAACGCCGCCATACTCTCAACAATTGTACAGCTTTTTCATGACATTGTTGTAAAAACTTCGCAGGCGCGCCGCGTGGCAGCCACATTGACGGAACGCGGGAATGGTGATGCAAAGCAGCATGGACGGTGTCGCAACAAAGCCGCGTGGTGGTCGACCGTTGGTGCTCAGTCTGCCCAACGTGTTGACGTATTTGCGTATTCTCGCCGTTCCTGCGGTGGTCGGCTGCCTCTATGGCAATGCCACACACTCCATGCGTTGGATCGCGCTCACCATCTACGTCGCGGCCTGCATTACAGACTGGCTCGACGGCTATCTGGCGCGTGTGTGGCACCAGCAATCGGCGCTCGGCCGCATGCTCGACCCGATTGCCGACAAGCTGTTGGTCGGTGCCACTCTGTTGGTGCTGATCAACGACCGCACTATCTCCGGCCTCGCGCTGTGGGCCGCAGTGATCATTCTTTGCCGCGAAATTCTGGTCTCGGGTCTGCGCGAGTTCCTGGCCGAGCTGAACGTCAAAATCCACGTCAGCCAGCTCGCCAAGTGGAAAACGACCTTGCAGATGATCGCGCTGGGCGTGTTGATCGCGGGCCCCGCCGGCGATACGTTGATCCCACACACTTGGGAGGTTGGTCTCGTTTTGTTGTGGATTGCGGCGGGTCTGACGCTGTTCACGGGCTATGACTATCTCAAGGCCGCCGTGGGTCACGCCATAGAGCACTGATCATGGGCCGCCAACAGCGTCGACCTGCATCGGAAATGATCCTGCCATGACCGTGCGCCTGCTCTATTTTGCCTGGGTTCGTGAGAAGCTTGGCCGTACTGAAGAGGTGGTCACGCTGCCCGCTACTGTGGCAACCGTTGCCGACCTCATGGCTTGGCTGGCGGCGCGCAGTGACAACGACCAGGAGGTTTTCAGTCGCGTGGGTGTCATCCGCGCGGCCATCGATCAGACGCATGCGCAGCCGTCCCAAGCGATTGTCGGCGCGCGAGAGATCGCCTTCTTTCCACCGGTTACCGGAGGCTGAACCTGTGGCCGTCCGCGTCCAGTCCGAAGACTTCGATATCAGCCGCGAGAGTGCTTTGCTGACAGCCGGCCGCACCGACATTGGTGCTGTCGTCACCTTCACGGGCCTGGTTCGTGGCGTGTCCGATGGCACCAACCTCTCGGCTATGACCCTCGAACACTACCCCGGTATGACCGAGGCCGAGCTATCCCGCGTCGAAGCCGAAGCGCACGCGCGTTGGCCCTTGCAAGCGAGCTTGATCATTCATCGCGTCGGCACGTTGGCACCTGGTGCCAACGTCGTGCTGGTCATCGCTGCATCGGCGCATCGACACGCTGCCTTCGAAGCCGCCGATTTCCTGATGGACTACCTCAAGACCCGCGCGCCCTTCTGGAAAAAAGAGACCAGCGCCGACGGCCACGGCAGCTGGGTCGACGCCCGCGAAAGCGATGGCAAGGCAGCAGCGCGTTGGGGCGCGGATTAGAGCGCGTTGGGGCGCGCATCAGAACGCGTTGGGGCGCGGTTTTTTCGTTGAAACAAGCGCCGGCGCGGAGGGCGGAAGACCCCGCACGCGAGATCCGGGGGGCATCCGCCGCAACCGGTGCGATGGTGCAACGGGGGTGGTGGTGCCGCCGATCTCCATCCGGCCCCGCCACAAGACCCCCATTTTGTTTTCCCGGAATG
>JANNEU010000344.1:0-5334 GCA_031379035.1 Hyphomicrobiaceae bacterium
ATGCGTCATCTCCTCATCGCGGCTACGGCGGCACTCGCCGCCACCGCACTTCCAGCAGCCGCGCAATATAAAGGGCCGCCGATCAAGATCGGCGTGCTGAACGACGCCTCGAGCCTCTATTCCGACATTGGCGGCAAGGGATCGTTCTGGGCCGCCAAGAAAGCAGTTGAAGACTTCGGTGCGGCCGCCAAAGGCATGCAGGTCGAAGTGATCTGGGGCGATCATCAGAACAAGCCCGATGTCGGTTCGGCGATTGCGCGCAAGTGGATCGAGACGGACGGCGTCGATCTCATCACCGACGTCGGCACTTCGTCAGTGGCGCTGGCCGTCAACGAAGTAACCCGCACGACCAACAAAGCCTTTCTCACTGTCGGTGCGGCCAGTTCCGATATCACCGGCAAGGCCTGCTCGCCCAACACCGTCCACTGGGCCTACGACACCTGGATGCTGGCCAACGGCACCGGCTCCGCCATCGTCAAACAAGGTGGCGACAGCTGGTTTTTCATCACTGCCGACTATGCCTTCGGCCATGCGTTGGAGCGCGACACCGCGGCCGTTGTCACAGCCAGCGGCGGCAAGGTCGTGGGCGGCGTCAAGGCGCCCATCGGCACCCAGGACTTCTCGTCCTTCATGCTGCAGGCGCAAGGCTCGAAAGCCAAGATTGTCGGCCTCGCGAATGCCGGCGGCGACACCATCAACTCGATCAAGACCGCGGGCGAGTTCGGTCTCGCGCAGTCGGGCCAGAAGATGGCCGGCCTGCTGATCTTCATCTCAGATATTCATTCGCTCGGCTTGAAGGCCGCGCAGGGGCTCACCTTCACCGATCCCTGGTACTGGGACTTCAACGACAACAACCGCGCCTTCGCCAAGGCCTTTGCCGCCGCCAACGATGGCAAGCACCCGACCTTCAATCAATCGGGCGTCTACTCTGCCGTGATCAACTATCTGCGCGTCGCCGAAGCCGTCGGCGCTACAAAAGATGGCAAGGCAATCATCGACAAGCTGAAGGAAACCGGTGCCGACGACAAACTGTTCGGCAAGGGACCGATCCGCGCTGACGGCCGCAAGATCCACGATGTCTACTTGTACGAAGTGAAGAAGCCGGAAGAGAGCAAGTACCCCTACGACTACTACAAGGTACTCGCGACCATTCCCGCCGACAAAGCCTTCCGGCCGCTCGCCGACGGCGGTTGCCCGCTGGTGAAGTGAAAGAGAGGGGTTAGGGGCTAGGTTTTAGGGGTGAGGGATTAGAGCGCTGCTCTGAGTTTTCTACCTTCTTCCCTAGCCCCTAACACCTAACCCCTAACCCCTCCTTTTCGAGTATCGCATGTTCGACTTTCTCGGAATTCCGCCACAAGCGCTGTTCGGACAGTTGTTGATCGGGCTGATCAACGGATCGTTTTACGCGATGCTGAGCCTGGGGCTGGCCGTCATCTTCGGCATGCTCAACATCATCAACTTCACGCATGGCGCGCAGTATATGATGGGCGCGTTTGGCGCCTATCTGCTCGCACATTATCTCGGCATCGGTTACTGGCCATCGCTGATCATTGCGCCGCTGATCGTCGGCGTGACGGGCGTCATCATTGAGCGCACACTGCTGAAGCGGCTCTATCATCTTGATCATCTGTACGGGCTGCTGCTGACGTTCGGTTTGGCACTGATCATCCAAGGCATGTTCCGTCATCAGTTCGGCTCGTCGGGGCTGCCCTACCCAATCCCGCCTGAACTGCAGGGCGGTTTCAAGTTGCCGTTTATGTTCCTGCCGGTCTATCGCGCGTGGGTGATCGTTTTCTCAGCGACGATCTGCCTGGTGACGTGGTTCCTCATCGAAAAGACCAGCCTCGGCGCGACGCTTAGGGCAGCGACGGAAAACCCGACAATTGTGCGCACCTTCGGCGTGAACGTGCCGCGGCTGATCATGCTGACGTACGGCGCGGGTGTGGCGCTCGCCGGCCTCGCCGGTGTGCTGGCGGCACCGATCTATCAAGTCAGCCCGCTGATGGGCGCCGACTTGATCAACGTCGTGTTCGCGGTGGTTGTGATCGGCGGCATGGGCTCAATCCTCGGCTCGATCATCACCGGGTTCGCACTGGGGCTGATCGAAGGCCTGACCAAGGTCTTTTATCCGGAAGCCTCGACGACGGTCGTCTTCATCATCATGGCTATCGTGTTGCTGATCCGTCCGTCGGGATTGTTCGGGAAAGTCACCAACCAGGCGGCTGGCGTTGAAAGCACGGGCGTCGGCTCCAGCCTGGATGGCGGCAAGACACTGACCTACACGATGGCTGGGCTTGCAGCCGTTCTCGCGGTCGCACCGCTGGTGATCTACCCGGTGTTTCTGATGAAGGCGCTGTGCTTCTCGCTGTTCGCCCTCTCGCTCAATCTGATGCTCGGCTACACGGGCCTGCTCTCGTTCGGCCACGCCATGTTCCTTGGTGGTGCCGGTTATGTCAGTGCGCACGCGGCGAAAGTCTGGGGGTTCCCCACGGAACTCGCCATTCTCGCAGGCACCCTGACCGCAACGTTCATGGGCCTGGTAGCCGGTGCCATCGCCATCCGCCGCCAGGGCATCTATTTCGCCATGACCACGCTGGCGTTGTCGCAGATGATCTTCTTCTTCGCGGTGCAGGCGAAATTCACCGGCGGTGAAGACGGCATTCAGGCGGTGCCGCGCGGCACGCTCTTCGGGTTCATCGACCTGACCAACCAGCTGACGATGTACTACCTCGTGCTGGTGATCTTTTTAGCCGCGATGCTGCTGGTCTACCGGATCATCCATTCGCCCTTCGGCGAGGTGCTGAAATCGATCCGCGAGAACGAAGCGCGCGCCATCTCGCTCGGCTATAAGACCAATCAGTACAAGCTCGTGGCCTTTGTGTTGTCCGCGACGATAGCCGGGCTCGGCGGGGCAACCAAAGCCATTGTGTTCCAGTTGGCGTCGCTGACGGACGTGCATTCAGCGACCTCGGGCGAAGCGGTGCTGATGACGCTGGTCGGTGGGCTCGGCACCATGCTGGGTCCCATTGTCGGCGCATTTGTGGTCACGGCTATGGAGACGTATCTGGCGGAGTGGGGGCAGTGGGTGACCGTCATCCAAGGCATCGTGTTCGTCATCTGCGTGATGGCCTTCCGGCGCGGGCTGGTCGGCGAGATTGCGTTCCGCACGGGCAAGCCGTTGTGAGGTGGGTACGCAGCGCGCAACCTCTTGCTGGCGAAACTGCTTGATTTAATGTATCAATTTTGATACTGAAAAGTATGCCTCAGAGAGCCGCGCGATTGTCGGTCGTCTTTTTCGCGACCGGCACCGGTCGTGAGCCGGTTCGAGAGTGGCTGCGCAGTCTGGATCGGGCTGATCGTCTCGAATTAGGTGGCGACATCCTCGCCGTACAAGAAGGCTGGCCACTTGGATTGCCGTTGTGCAGATCACTTGGACGCGGCCTTTGGGAAGTGCGCTCGACACTGCCAGGCAATCGGATAGCGCGCGTCATTTTCGCATTCGATAGCGGAACGATTGTTTTGCTGAACGGGTTCATCAAGAAGGCCCAGAGGACACCCACCTCTGAGATTGAAGTCGCTTTAAAGCGATTGAAGGAGATGACCTCATGACCAAGAAAAAGCATCACGGCTCAAACTTCGAAGCATTCCTTGCGGCGGATGGACTGCTGGGCGACGCTCGCTTCTCGGCCTCCAAAAAGGTGATCGCGGCACAGATTGCGGCGGCCATGAAAAGCAAAGGCCTCACCAAGACGGCGATGGCAGCCGAGATGGCGACAACGCGCGCGCAACTCGACCGGCTACTCGATCCAGACAACGACAGCGTCACGTTGGGCACATTGAAGCGCGCGGCTAAGGCGCTCGGCAAAACGCTGCGTCTGGAGTTGGCTTAACGCTTAGAGTCCAGATGCCGAGCGGTCTGAGCACCCATTTCCAAATAGTGATTTCCCTGTAAGCTCGCCGCAAATCTCGCGGGGAAACGGCCATCATGTACACCGGACGCCATGCCAAGCTGAGACCATTGCAGCCGGCCTTCATCATGGCGCAGTCGGGCGAGGCGGTGACGTATGCCGATCTTGAAATTCGCTCGAACAAGATCGCGCATTTTCTGCGCCATCGCGGTCTGAAGAAGGGTGACCACTACGCCATCTTCATGGAGAACAACGCGCGCTATCTCGAAGCATGCGGCGCGGGGGAACGGTCGGGGCTCTACTTCACCTGCGTGAACTCGTTTCTGACGGCTGGCGAACTCACCTACATCCTCACCAACAGCCAATCGAAAGTGCTGTTGACGTCGCAAGCCAAGCTCGATGTCGCACGCGAGGCGCTGGCGTCGTGCCCGGACGTGGCCGTCTGCGTCGTCATGGACGGGCCCGGAGAAAGCGAGCGCATCATCGGATTGCAGCAGGCAGTCGGCGAGCTGCCCGGCACGCCCATTACGGACGAGAATATCGGCGTCGCGATGCTCTATTCATCCGGCACGACAGGCAGGCCCAAGGGCATCTTGCGGCCCATCGCCGATCAACCACCGGCGCAACTGACGCCGCTGTTTGCCTTTCTCGACAAGCTCTGGCGCTACCGCGAGGGCATGATCTATCTGTCGCCGGCACCACTGTATCATTCGGCACCACAGGCCGCCGTCAGCCTCGCCATCCGCCAGGGCGCGACTGTCATCATCATGGAGACGTTTGAGCCCGAACGCTATCTGGAGCTGATCGAGATCTATCGTGTCAGCCATAGCCAGCTGGTGCCGACGATGTTCTCGCGCATGCTCAAGCTGCCCGAGGCTGTGCGCAAACGTTACGATCTTTCATCGCTCGAAATCGCCGTGCACGCCGCAGCCCCCTGCCCGCCGCAGGTGAAAGAAGAGATGATCAACTGGTGGGGACCGATCATCCACGAATACTACGGTGCCACCGAAGGCCTCGGCTTCACGGCCTGCGACAGCGCCGAGTGGCTCGCGCACAAGGGAACCGTCGGCAAAGTACTGCTCGGCGATCTGCACATCCTCGATGAAAACATGCAGCCAAGCCCGGCGGGCACCCCTGGCACCGTCTGGTTCAAAACCGCCACGTCCTTCGAGTACTTCAACGACCCGGAGAAGACGCAGGAAGCACGCTCTGCTGACGGCTCCATGAGTACAGTGGGCGATGTCGGCTACATCGACGCGGACAAGTTCCTGTACCTGACCGACCGCGCGACATTTATGATCATCTCCGGCGGCGTCAACATCTATCCGCAAGAATGCGAGAACCTGCTGATCACGCATCCGAAGGTGGCCGACGCCGCAGTATTCGGCGTGCCGAATGCCGACCTGGGCGAAGAAGTGAAAGCGGT
>JANNEU010000359.1:0-12464 GCA_031379035.1 Hyphomicrobiaceae bacterium
CGGCGACGTGCTCCTCGAACAAGGTAACCTGCCCCAAGCCCTGCAAGCCTTCCAAGCCTCACACGACATTTCCGAACGCTTGGCCAAAGCCGACCCCGGAAATGCCGGGTGGCAACGCGACCTCTCCGTCTCACATAACAAGATCGGCGACGTGCTCGTCGAACAAGGTAACCTGCCCCAAGCCCTGCAAGCCTTCCAAGCCTCTCTCGCCATCAGAGAACGCTTGGCCAAAGCCGACCCCGGAAATGCCGGGTGGCAACGCGATGTGGCGACGAGCCACGGCCGCGTGTCGTCGGCGCTCGCCCAACAAGGCGCGCGGGACGAAGCATGCGCTGGGTATGGGCGCGCACGCGACATCATCGCCAAGCTGAAGGCGCAGTCGCCGGACAATGCGACGCTGCCGAAGGATCTGGCGTTTTACGAAGCGCGTCTCGAAGAACTCGCGACGCCGGATAGCCAACCGACAGGCACGGCAGTCGAAACGCGCCCAGAGGGCTTGCCGTTCACCGGAGACTGGTGGGCGTGGCTGAAGAAGCAGTAGACACGATAGATACGCGGGCTGTTCACCCACCCTCACTCATGCTTGCCATGACAGTGCTTATATTTCTTCCCTGAATTACACGGGCATTTTTCGTTGCGGGCGACGCGGCCCCAGGTGGCGGGGTTGGCGGGGTCGAGGGCCGCGTCCGCTTTGCGGACGACGGCGGGCGCGCGACGTTCGAGCACCTGGACGGGTGCGCGGCTTTCGGCGGCCAATGCAGCGTTGGCCATGGCGAGTTCGTCTTCGCCGGTCGACGCGTCGATGTGGTGCGCTTCCATGGGCGGCAGTTCGAGATCGTCGATGGACGGCACGGGCTGTTCCGGCGTCAGCTGGATGTGCATCAGCTGGCCGACGGTCGCTTCCCGCAAGCGTGACAGCATATTCTCGAACAGATGGAAGCTCTCTGACTTGTATTCGTTGACCGGATCGCGCTGGCCGTAGGCGCGGAAGCCGATCACCTGGCGCAAATGTTCGAGCGTGACGAGATGCTCGCGCCAGAGATGGTCGAGCGTTTGCAGCAGCACCATCTTTTCGACTTGCCGCATGTTCTCGGGGCCGATCTCGGCGGCCTTGGCGGTGGCTTTTTCCTCCACAGCGGCCAGCACGCGCTCGGTGATGACTTCGTCGGCGATGCCTTCTTCCTTGGCCCAGTCCGGGACCGGCAGATCAACGTCGAACACGCGGCCGAGTTCTTCCTTCAGCTCCGCCGTCTTCCACTGTTCGGCGTAGGCGTTCTCGGGAATGTGGGCGGCCACCATCTCGTGGACGATCTGGTTGCGATAGGCATCCACTTCATCCGACACATCATCCGAGCCCATCAGTTCGAGACGCCGGTCGAAGATCGCCTTGCGCTGATCGTTCATGACGTCGTCGTACTTGAGGACGTACTTGCGGCTGTCGAAGTTGCGGTTCTCGACCTTCTGCTGCGCCTTCTCCAGCGCCTTGTTGATCCACGGATGGGTGATCGCCTCGCCGTCCTGCAGGCCCAGTGTCTGCAGCATCTTGTCCATGCGCTCGGAACCGAAGATGCGCATCAGATCGTCGTCAAGGCTGAGATAGAATTTGGACCGACCAGGGTCGCCCTGGCGGCCGGAGCGGCCGCGCAACTGGTTGTCGATGCGGCGGCTTTCGTGGCGCTCGGTGCCGATGACGTAGAGCCCGCCAGCGTCCAACGCGGCCTGCTTCTTGGTGGCGATGTCGGCGACAATGCGCTCGCGCTCGCTGGCGATGTCGGCATCGGTGGGATGCGCGCCGGCGGCTTCCTGCTCGGCCTGCCAGCCGCGGATGCGGAAGTCGACGTTGCCGCCCAGCTGAATGTCAGTGCCACGGCCGGCCATGTTGGTGGCGATCGTCACCGCACCCGGCACGCCGGCTTGCGCAATGATCATCGCTTCTTGTTCGTGGAAGCGCGCGTTGAGCACGGCGTGGGGGATCAGGTCGCCACCCGTGGGCGCGCCGGCCATCAGGCCTTCGAGATGCTCGATGACACCGGCCAGCTGCACGCGCAGCTCTTGATCGACATTGGCGCCGGGCTCGCTCGCGCCCATGCCAACCATCGACTTAAGCCCGCCGCTGCTGGCTTTGACAGCCTCCAGCTCACTCGCCTTGGCCCCTTCCGGAATGCCCGCGAAATTGCGGATGTAGGTGACGATGTCGCGCATGAACGCGCGATCTTTCATCAGCCCGGACAGCAACTCGCTTTTTTCAATCGACGTGGTGCCGACGAGAACGGGCTGGCCACGACGATTGCAATCGGCGATCTCGGCAACGATGGCGCGGGCCTTTTCCTTGAACGTGCGATAGACCTCGTCGTGTTCGTCGACGCGCGAAATATCGATGTTGGTCGGCACCTCGATGACATCAAGACCATAGATATCCATGAACTCGTTGGCTTCAGTGGACGCAGTACCCGTCATGCCTGCGAGTTTGTCGTAGAGGCGGAAGTAGTTCTGGAAGGTGATCGACGCCAGCGTCTGATTCTCGGGCTGGATCTCGACACGCTCTTTGGCTTCCAGCGCCTGATGCAAGCCTTCCGAATAGCGGCGGCCCTGCATCATGCGGCCGGTGAACTCGTCGATGATGACGACCTGATCATCCTTGACGATGTAGTCCTTGTCGCGCTGGAACATCTTGTGCGCTTTGAGCGCCTGATTGATGTGGTGGACCGCCGAGACGTTCTCGATGTCGTAAAGGCTCTCACCCTTGAGCATGTCGGCGGCGCGGAGCAGCTCTTCCATGTGCTCGTTGCCGGCTTCGGTCAGAGAGACCTGGCGCTGCTTCTCGTCGAGATCAAAATGCTCGGGTGCCAGCTGCGGCATCAGCGCGTCGACGGCCATGTAGAGTTCGGCGCGGTCTTCGACGGGGCCGGAAATGATCAGCGGTGTGCGCGCTTCGTCGACGAGAATGCTGTCGACTTCATCGACGATGGCGAAGGCATGCCCGCGCTGCACCATGTCGGTCGTGCGCATCTTCATGTTGTCGCGCAGGTAGTCGAAGCCGTATTCGTTGTTGGTGCCGTACGTCACGTCACACGCATAAGCCGCGCGCCGCTCGTCGTCATCGAGGCCGTGCACGATGCAGCCCACCGTGAGGCCGAGGAATTTGTAAACGGTGCCCATCCATTCGGCGTCGCGGCTGGCAAGATAGTCGTTGACGGTGACGACGTGCACGCCCTTGCCGGTCAGCGCGTTGAGATACACTGCCAGCGTGGCAACCAGCGTCTTGCCCTCGCCGGTTTTCATTTCGGCGATGTCGCCGTCATTGAGCACCATGCCGCCCATCAGCTGCACATCGAAATGGCGCTGGCCGAGTGAGCGGCGTGCACCCTCGCGCACGGTCGCGAACGCTTCCGGCAGCAGCTCGGCGATGGTCGCGCCGTCCGCGCAACGCTGCTTCATTTCGGTCGTGCGCGCGCGCAATTCGTCGTCCGAGAGCGCCTTCATCCCGTCTTCGAGGGCGTTGATCTTGTCGACGAGCGGGCGATAGGCCTTGACCTTGCGGTCGTTCGAGGTGCCGAAGATCTTGGCGGCAATAGCGTTGATGGACAGCATGGGCGGAAGAGGTCCTTGACCAGCGGCATGGGCCGCGGGCATCTGCTACGGGCGGCCAGCGCCGGCGCTGCCGTCGCGAGGCCATGAGACTGGCAGTGTACACTTGGCACGACGGACACACTGAGCGTGGCGTCAGCACTCGAAATCAGCATCGGGTCAGGCGTCTGAACTTAGTCACTACGAGGCTGCAGACCGAAGGTCTAATCAGCCCCTCCCCGCGTCCACCGCGTGCACACGCTCCGGATCAGCCGCGGGCGGCGAAAATCAGGATCTCCACAACAGGGTCTCCACAGAGGTTTCCCGGGCCGCGCAAACGACCGCAGTCCTGCGGATGCCCGTGAGATAAGGAGCGGCTAACCCCTTGTCAACGCGACCTTGAGGGGTTGTGGGCGCTGGTTGTGTCCTGGGCCGGGCCGGAGACATGGCACCAGACACTCATGCCGCGCTCAGAACGTCGCCACCCCCACACCCTCTCCAACACCCACTCTGGCCACCGCGCACGCGCTGGTGTAAGACGCCGCCAAACGCGGCATCTCCGATGTGCCACTTCCCGCTCGTCCGTTCCAGAAGGCCAGCCTATGCAAACCCTGCAACCCGTTCTGCTTGTCATCCATATGATGATCGCCGCAGCCCTTGTCGGTGTGGTTCTCGTCCAGCGGTCGGAAGGCGGGGCGCTTGGCATTGGCGGCGGTGGTTTTATGACCGGGCGCGGTGCGGCTAATGCGCTGACCCGGCTGACGACCTACCTGGGTGCGGGCTTTTTTGCGACCTCGGTTGCGCTGGCGCTGATGGCCAACCACGTCAATGCCGAGCGCTCACTGCTGGAATCGCCGGCGGCTCCAGTCTCGGCCCCAGCGGTTCCGGGTGCGCCAGCGGCCACGACCGATACCCCGACAGCGCCAGCGGCTCCGCGCGGCGGCGTGCTCGACAAGTTGCAGACACCGGGCGGCGGCCAGGCCCCCGCACCACGTGCGCCCCAGGGCCAATAAGCTGGGCCAACAAGCTGGGCCAGTCAGTCGGGGCAGCAGGTTGCGCTCCGTCGTTCACCTTGTGGTCTGAATTCCATGACATGATGTTGCTGGGTGGGGCGTGAGCGCCTACACCGCACAACGGGCGATCCACATCCGGACAGGCCCGTGCGATCCCGAGTGGCTATGCCTCGATTGACCGATCTGCCGTCCTGCCGCCGTCCCCAGAGCGGGGCGCGCTGGCGGGTGGCCGGTCTCAGTGTCTGGTGTGTATCGGTCGCCCTCGTCGTCAGCGGCGATGCCCATGCGGCCAAGCCGGCCCAACTGTCCCAGACGACGGCGCAAGCAGCGCCTGGGCCTAAACCTGGGCCTAAACCTGGACCTGGACCTGGGCCTGGACCTGGGCCTGCTGCGGCCCCGAAACCGACGCCGCCCGTGCAGGTGCCGACCGCTTCGCCTCTGCCGACCACCGCTGCGCCGGCGGAGATGACCATGGCCGGCTTTCTCGACCGGCTCATGATGGCTGAGTCCAGCGGACGCGATGATGCCCGCAACCCGCTGTCGACCGCTGTCGGGCCCTATCAATTCATCGAGAGCACCTGGCTCGACCTGGCCCGCCGCATCTTCGCCACCGAAACCCAGGCGATGACCCCGGCGCAGGTCCTGGCGCTGCGCACTGACCGCAGCTTTGCCCGGCGTGCCGCTGAGGCCTACACCAAGGACAATGCCGCCAGCCTCAAGGCAGCCGGCATCGAAGCCACATTTCCACATCTCCGACTGGCGTTTCTACTCGGTCCGCAGGGTGCCATCCGCGTGCTGCAAGCCGATCCAGAAACACGCGTCACGTTGTTGCTGGGTCCGGCCGTCGCCCGCGCCAACCCGTTTATGTACGGGATGACGGCTGCGGGCCTTGCTGCCCGCGCCGCGCGCGATCTCGCGGTGCCGCGCGCCACCCTGGCCGGTATTGCTGCGGGTGATATTCCGGCGCTTGCGCCCGGCGGCACGCCCGCCAAGCCGCGCGGACCGCGCGTCACGGTCCGCTGCAATCTCGATCTTCCCGCCTGCCGCCGCTGGCAATCCCTCGCCATCGCCCGTCTGCCGGCGGAAAAGGTTGGTGGCCGCAAACAGCGAACCGCCGCCAAAGCGCGCTGAGCTCAACTTTGCACAGTTGACCCGCCTCCCGACGCCCCACCTCAACGACAAAGGGCCAGCGTCGCCGCCAGCCCTCCGAAGTCATCACGTTGCTTGAAACTCACTCGCCCTGGGTGGCCGCCGTGCGGGTTGGCGCGCGGCGCGCCTGGATTGGGCGCAGATATTTCTTCGGTTTGGCTTCCTGCGAAACGTCGGCTTCGGTTGCCGCCATCGCCACGCCGGTTGGGAATTTCTGCCACGTCACCGTGACCCTGGAGCCGACGTTCACGCGCGGATAAAGGTCCAGCACGTCCTGGTTATACATCCGCACGCAGCCTTTCGAGACTGCCGAGCCGATGGTCCAGGGCGCGTCCGTGCCATGGATGCGATAGGCGCTGGCCCCGAGATACAGCGCGCGCACGCCCAACGGGTTCATCGGATGGCCACCCGGCACCCACATCGGCAAACGCGGGTTTTCAGCGCGCATCGTCGGCGTAGGCGTCCATGACGGGTTTTCACGCTTCGACGATACCGAGGTTACGCCCTGCCAGCGGCTTTGCTCGCGCGGGATCGCAATCGGATAGGCCGACGCGGTGCCGACACTGGTGACGTGGTAGAGGCGGCGATCACCAAAGCTCACCACCACTTCGCCTGGTCGGAAGCTCGACGGGAATCTCACAGTTTGCTTGCCGGCGCCGCCAATGGTCTGGCTGCCGCCCCAATCCCAGAAGACTGACTGGGCCTCAGCGGCTGGCGTTACGGCGACGGCCGCACCCATACTCAGCACTGCGGCCACTATCTGGCGTATTTTCGAGCTCTGACCGATCATCCGTGCTACTCCGTTGCTGGCTTTCGTAAGCCGCCCACTCGGCGCGTGGCCCAGTAGCGACATTTGGCCGACCTCGAGCCGGACCGTTTTGCAGCACTGCCTCAACGAGGCACCCTGCTCTCGGCACCGACCTTGGCGCTTTTTGGTCAACAGTTCCTTAGCGGCCGCGTCAATTCTGGAACTCCAGCATCGACGGCCACAGCTGTGAGTTGCCACGGCACACCGCGCAGGGCAATCGCGATGCGACAACAGTCCACCGGCAATCGAACGATTCCCGCTCAAGTGAACACCATCTCGTAGCAATTCCGCCACACAGCCCCGTGCGGCATCGTCGCCGTTATGCAAAGGCGTTGGCATTCAAACCAGTTAGGTTGTAGCACCGGCTGAAATTAACCTCGACCAAGGGTTGCGCTTTGTTTTTTTGCTCTTTTGCGCTACCTTGGTTCTTGGAGGGTGTGCTTGACCTCTACCGGGACCGCACACCAAATGGACACGTCACCTAATCTCGGCCTCCCCTATTTGGCGGCCGCCCAGTCGCAAAAACACGTCACTCATAACGAGGCGCTGCGTCAGCTGGACGCCCTCGTGCAAATCGCCGCCACCAGTCGTGCGGTCACAGCCCCGCCCTCGACGCCCGCCGACGGCGTCCGCTACATTGTGCCCGCCAGTGCCACTGGCGTCTGGTCCGGCAAAGCACAGAAGCTCGCCGCCTTCCAGGACGGTGCCTGGGCCTTTTTCACCGCTGTTGCTGGCTGGCTCGTCTGGATCACGGACGAGGCTAAGCTTGTCGTGTTTGACGGCACCCAGTGGACGCCGGCCAACCCTGCCACCAGCCTCAACCCAGCGCCGCTCGTGGGTATCAACGCCACCGCCGACACCACCAACCGCCTCACCGTGAAAAGTCCGGCGACCCTGCTCGACAACGCTGGCAACGGGCACCAGCTCAAAGTCAACAAGGCCGCAACCGCTGATTCGGCCAGTCTGCTTTTCCAAAGCGCCTATGCGGGCCGCGCCGAGATTGGGCTTGCCGGCGACGACAACGTCCACGTCAAAGTCAGCGCCGATGGCACGACTTGGCACGAGTCGTTGCTCATTGATCGGACCACGGGCGTCGTCAGCTTCCCGTCGGGCGCAACCGGCACGCAAGGCCCAGCCGGCCCGGTTGGTCCGCAGGGGTCAGCGGGCGCGACGGGTCCTGCGGGTTCCACTGGTTCAACGGGCGCGGCCGGTCCAACGGGTGCGGTCGGAGCGACCGGTCCCACCGGCCCAAGCGGCCCCGGTGTCCCCACGGGTGGTGCCATCGGCCAACTGCTGACAAAAGCCAGTGCGACCGCCTTTGACACGGCGTGGTCGTCCGTCCTGCCCCTGCTTGGCATCAACGCCACCGCCGACGCGACCAACAAGCTCTCCGTTGCCGCCAATGCATCCCTGTTCAATCACGCCGGTAACGGCCATCAGATCAAGCTCAACAAGAACGCCGCCGCCGACACCGCCAGCCTGCTCTATCAGACCAATTTTTCTGGCCGCGCCGAATTCGGCACGACCAGCGACGACAACGTCCACATTAAAGTCAGCGCAGACGGCACCACCTGGAAAGACGCGCTCGTCATCAACGCTGCCACTGGCGTCGTCGCGCACGCCTTCGGGGCCACCGGCATCACGCCCGCCGGCAGCACCGGCCAGCTGCAGGTCAACACCGCCGGCACCCTTGCCGCGGCCAACGTCTTTGCCACCACAAATCTGCTGGAGATCTCCAATGCCGGCACGGCGGCCGCACCCGTCGCACAAAAGCTGGCCGCCTATAACTTCCGCGTGTCGGCGAGCGACTACGAGCGCGGCGTCCTCGACTGGCAGACAACCGCCAATGTGCTGCGCATCGGCACCGAAGCCGCTGGCACGGGCGTCACACGCAACATCTCACTCGTCGGCGGCAACGTCGGCATTGGTGCCACCGTCTGGCCTGGTGCGCTCACCATCCAGAAGGATATCGCCACCACCAACACGGCCGCTCTCGCCATCCTAGGGGCTGGTGTCACAGCCGTAACCGCATCGGGCGGCGCTGCGATCAGCGTCAACGTTGCCAGCGCGTTTACAGGCAGTCTCCTGGAACTCCGCCAAAACGGCGTCATTCGCACCAGCATCAGTGCGGGCGGCACCTTCTCAACAACCAGTGTCGGCAACACGGCGAGCAGCAACAACGCCTTCGTGGCATTGAACACCACCGGCCTCGTGCTCTCGCGCAACGTTGCGGATGCCAATCCCGCCGTCATTCTCCAGCAGCAGAGCGCCACCAGCACCGGCGACATTCTCCAATTGAAAAACAGCACCGCAACCGCTGTCTTCTCCGTCGGGCAGAGCGGTAACGTCGGCATCGGTGCCAGTGCCGCCTTCGGCTCCGGCATCGGCGTCATCGGCATCAAGACCGCCACGACGTTACCCACCACCAACCCGACCGGTGGCGGCATCCTCTACGTGGACGCCGGCGTCCTCAAATACCGAGGCAGCGCCGGCACTGTCACCACGATTGCCGCAGCGTGATCGCCTCTCGCACCACTGACCAACCGACAACGCTCACCGCACGAGCCCCGCCCATGATCTTCGACCTCTCCAAGCCCCTCCTTGATCGCGCCGGCCACGGTCTCACCGACGCCCATGGCCCCGTCACGCTGGCGACCGCCATCGCTGCCGCGCTCGACACCGTGACCGGTGACAAAGCCCCCCTGACCGGCCTCGAAAAGATGCGTCGCTATCGCTTGGCCGGCCGCATCCTGGAGGCCCCTGCTGCCGCCCCGCTCACGTTGGAGGAGGCGGCTCTCTGCAAAACGCTCGTCGGCGACGGCTATGGCCCGCTCATCGTCGGCCAAGTCTGGAGCGCTCTCGAACCCGAGTTCCCATCGTAACGCTGCGCCCGTTGTAAGGGGCAATGCCCGCTGTCACCAATTCACATACATGATCAGTTCGACATTGCGGTCGCGGTTATCGGTCTTCGGCGTCACCGCACCTTCGAGAATGGTCGGCGGCTTGGTCGGATAGGTCTCGGCAACGATCTTCTGCAGGAACGCCGCGCGCAGATCTGGCAAGTCTGCATTCCGCACCCGGCCGTCAACGCGGCGCTCCGACATTTCCACGCCGTATTTGTCGCCGCCCAGCGCCCGCACAAACGGAATGCGGCGATACTCGGCGCCCGCTTCAAAGGTGCCTTCATAGGGCTTCTGGTCGGCGCTGCCGCGCACAAACAGCGCGTAGTCCACCTTGCCCTCGAACTTGGATAGGATCTCGCCGACAAAACTGTTCAGTGCGGTGCGGAACTCCTGGCTCGACCGCGCAAGGGTGTACTTGCCGCCGTCAAAGAAAAACCGCACGCCCGACGACGCATTCTTCAGGTCCACAACATAGTAGCGCCCGGCGCGGCCACGGATCAGCTCGCGGTCTGGATACGCCTCGATGTCATAGTTGGGCGTGGTCATGCGCGCCGCCATCTGGCCTTTCAGCGCATCGAGTGCGCTCGGCGGTGTGCGATCAATGCTCGCGGTCGTCACCGGCGCCGCGCGCAACGTCGCCAAACTCAGCACATCCGCCCGCAGCCGTTCCTGTGGCGTTGTCCCGCTCGGAAAGGGTTCGTCGGCCATCAGCGCTTTCGGCCCGGTCGTCAGCACCCAGCGCACCTGGGCGACATCGGCGGCCAACGCGGCCATGTCGCGCGCCTCGCGGTGGGTGGCTGCCGTCGCATCGCGTATCAGCCGGTCCGCCTCGATGGAGAGCAACGACTTCTCAGCCGAGAGCTTGTTGATCTCGCCCTTGCGGGCCGCGAGGTCCGCTTGCAGGACGTCGAGCGAGGTATCGGTCAAGGCCGGCCACACATAGAGCGCCGTCGCCGCCAGCAGCAGCACACCGAGCACGCCCGCCAACGCGCCCCGCACCGTGGCGTTGAACCGCGTCAACCGGTGGGCATGATCAAACAGCACGACGCCCGTCAGTGCGAACAGCAGTACAATCGCATAGGCCATGATCAAGTCTCCCGAGAGGCCACGCGGGCCCGTCCCGCCCCACTGCGCTGCCGCTGTTCGGTCAGCACCACCATCGCCGCGGCGCCATAAGTGTTGTCCCGCCGGCCTGGCTGATCGCAACAGTCTCCCGTGCCGGGCAACCCAAACCGCATGCCAGATACGCATCCGTCGCGCCTGCGGCCGCACTGCGCATTGACGTCAGTGGGCAGGACGCGGCACGGTTCGCCGATGACCGACTTCGATCACGCCCGCCCACAACCCCGACCGATGTGGCCCGCCCTGCTCCGTGGCGCGCGGCAGCGCTGCCCCGCCTGCGGCGAAGGCGCGCTCTACGGCAAATTTCTGAAAGTGTCCGAGACCTGCGCCATCTGCGGCCAGGACTTGCATCATCACCGCGCCGACGACGCGCCGCCCTACTTCACCATGCTCATCGTCGCCCACGTCGTCATCGGCGCGCTGTTGCACGTGGAGATGACCTATCACCCGGACACCTGGGTGCACATGGTCCTCTGGGGACCTGCCACCTTACTTCTCTCGCTCTGGTTGCTGCCGCGCGTTAAAGGCGCGCTGATCGGCATCCAGTGGGCCGGCCGCATGCACGGCTTCGGCCATGGCCCGGATCCTGCCGCGCCGGACGCTTGGCCACCAAAGCTGAAGGCCTGAGAGGTCAAGGCCTAGACAGACAGGGCCGCGAGCCGCCATGGGTGTCGGGTTGGCTACGAGGATTCTGCGTCTTTATCGTCATCCCGGCGAAGGCCGGGACCCACGGCAGCCATGTAGGCAATCTCCGCTTCGTCGTGGGTGCCGGCCGCAGTTTACCCCGGACGCCGATCCGGGGCCGGCACGACGAAAGAGGAGATCGTTGCGCTTGCCCGTGATCACGAACCGAGTGCCCCCATGTCCGACGAAGACGATCTCACGAAAAGCTTTGCGGCGCGCCCCTCGCCCGATGGCAAGGTCTTGCGCCCGCGCGATGCGGCGACCCTCGTCATTATCGATCGCACCAGCGCCGATCCCAAAGTCCTGATGGGCAAGCGCCGCGCCGATCTCGCGTTCATGGCCGGCAAATTCGTGTTCCCCGGCGGCCGCGTCGATCTCGCCGACAAATCCGTCGCCGTCGCCAGCGATCTGCGCTCAGCCGAAATCGAAAAACTCATGGTCGGCATGCGTGGCACGCCGAGTGCCGTCCGCGCCCGTGGCCTTGCCGCCGCCGCCATCCGCGAGGCCTTCGAGGAAGCCGGTCTCGTCATCGGCGCGCGCGAACCTTCGCCGCCCAAGACACTGTCCGAAGGCTGGAAACCGTTCTTCGACACCGGCTTTGCCCCCGCGCTGGCCGGCATGACGTTTTTCGCCCGCGCCGTCACGCCGCCCGGCCGCACCCGCCGCTTCGATACGCGCTTTTTCTGCATCGATGCCGCAGCCATCTCCGAACGCCGCGCCATCAATGATGGCGAGTTGAGCGGGCTTGAATGGGTGACCTTGGAAGGTGCTCGTGCGCTCGATCTGCCGCGCATCACGCGGGTGGTCCTTGAGGACCTGCACGACCAGCTCGCCGACGGCTCCCTCGACGCCGGCACCAACCCCGTGCCCTACTACTATTCCAAGAACGGCGCCTTCAAGCGTGACCTGATTACGGCGTAAAGGCGGTGCGCGTAGGTTGGGTTAGACGCGTTTCAGCGTCGTAACCCAACACCACGGGCGACATCCCGCTTGCGTCTGTTGGGTTACGCATCGACGCGTCGCCATGCGCCGCCTCGACGCTAACCCAACCTACATGCCAACGCCACACCACGCCCCATCCAACAGGCCACTGAGCGTTACGCATCGAGCAGCCGCATGCTCAAGCGGGGCTTACCTAACGAAAGCAGCCTCGGACGTTCGATACCGACATCGCACCGCATGCCACCATTGTAGAGGAAGCGCACAACATCGGGCCCC
>JANNEU010000364.1:0-19936 GCA_031379035.1 Hyphomicrobiaceae bacterium
CCGCTTGTTGGTCCGCCGCTTCCCATTTGTGTCCATAAATGAGTTTGTGGACACATCCACATCCCGCGCTGCCTCAGATCAGGCGCAAAGACTCTCGCAGCCGAGCGCAACCGGCAAGGCGGTGCTTGGCGGAGGGGTACGCTGAGGTCGTTCGGCAGCAAAAAGAAGATGCGCCAACACAGGCACCCCCGCAATTTAAGGTGCTTGCCCATTCTGGCCGCCAGTTGCTGTGGTTGGCGGCATGCTTGGGTCTTTTTGCTAATTGGAGAACTTTCGTAGAAAATTCTCCAACATTCGACACACTCGCATCGCGTTGGTTGCAGTTTATTGAATGGCCGTGGCAGCGGATTTCGGGGGCTCTTGGAATTAAGTTTTTCCCTGAAGTCGCGGTCATGATGACCTGCATAATCTTGTTTTTGATAACTGCATACAGCGCCCGGTATTTAGAGGACAAGCATACACCTAGACCGCAGTTCGCCAAGGAGCCTAACAAGGCTAAGGCGCGTGTCATGTTCAAAAGTTGGTGGACTGAACGGTACGTGCAAGGCATCGTTATGGGAACGACCGCCACCGCCGTTTTTGTAATTGCGACGGAGTACTTCGTCTTGGGCGGCTCGTTGGCAGCATCTGTCACGCGAGTGCCACTATGGTACTGGACTTTACATATCTTTGCGTTGGTAGTCTGCGTTCCGTCACTCTTTATGAAGTTGGGTCAGCGGCACACTGCGCAAGTCCTCTTGGCCGGAGCCGTGTGCGGAGGGCTGATATTTCTGATCTGGTTGCCGTCAGCAAGCAAGGCAGCAACGGCTGGAACCACAGAAGTTAACTACTTTAGATGGGCTGTTTTGGACTATTCGATCGTCCGTATGTCCGCCACATTGGCGGGCATCCTCGCCGTAGCGTCACCGATATTTCTGTGGTCTCAGATGCAGTTTCTCATCGGGGCGGCGGCGATAATTTTAGGAAGCAGCTGGTGGGTGACGTCCGGTCAAGCCCTGTTGCAGTGATGTTACAAGGGCCAACGCACCATCAGTCGTAGGTTGGGTTAGCGCGCCACAGTGTCTGTGGTTCCACGCCGCATTCGGTTCGCGCGTAACCCTACATTCACGGCGCGCCATAAAAATATTGGGTTACGCGCGCGACCCGAGCAGCACAAACTTCGGACCTGATGGCCGCGCTAACCCAACCTACGACCGACGGCTCGCTTGTCACCCAAACTCCGCAACCGCTACCAGCTTCCCGACCGCTAACGACTTCCGCAGCGTCTTGATCCGTTCAATCTCGTGCATCGTCTGCGCGGTAAAATAGCTGCTGCCGCAATGCGGGCAGGCGATCATCGGGATATGCTCGATAACCAGGAGGTCAGAACCGCTGCCGAAGCTGCGCGTCACCAACTTGGCCACAACTCCCGGCTTGCCGCAGTTGTCGCACAGTGTCTCAGTCGAGGTAGACGGTGATGACGTAGAGCCGGCCTGACGGACCGACTTTGACGACGCACTCGGCTTCGCCTTGGGTGAGGGTGTTGCCGCGGACGACAAACTTGGTCTCACCCGTGGCGCGGTCCCGCTGCCGCTCGACGATTTCGCCCGAGAGGATGATCGCTTCGAGGTCGAGGATCGAGAGGCCATCGTCTTCCAATTCATCGGCTGCATGGACTGAAACAGAATAATCGAGACTTCGAATAAAAGCACGCAGTCGTTGGATCGTCACGCGAGCCATGACCGTGCTCACCGGTAAAAATGCTCCCAAGCTCAAAGACGCTAGAATCTTTCGATCCCAGCGCCAATGTTAACCTCTTAATTCTTCGCCTTGTCGACCAGCGCTTTTTCGGAGATCCACGGCATCATGGCGCGGAGTTTGGCACCGACTTTTTCGATGTCGTGGGCGTCGTGCAGGCGGCGGGTGGCCTTGAAGCTCGGCTGGCCGGCTTTGCACTCGCGGATCCACTCGGTGGTGAACTTGCCCGACTGAATGTCCTTGAGCACGCGGCGCATCTCAGCTCGCGTCTCATCAGTGATGATGCGCGGACCGGTCACGTACTCGCCGAACTCGGCGGTGTTGGAGATCGAGTAGTTCATGTTGGCGATGCCGCCTTCGTAGATGAGATCGACGATCAGCTTCACTTCGTGCAGGCACTC
Organism: Hyphomicrobiaceae bacterium; assembly: GCA_031379035.1. GTDB lineage: Bacteria > Pseudomonadota > Alphaproteobacteria > Rhizobiales > Hyphomicrobiaceae > JABFRJ01. Next base: position 2,139 of record JANNEU010000364.1, read on the forward strand.
GAAATAGGCCATCTCCGGCGCATAGCCGGCTTCGACCAGCGTCTCATAGCCAGCGCGGATCAGCTCAACGAGGCCGCCGCAGAGAACGACCTGCTCGCCGAACAGATCGGTTTCGCACTCTTCTTTGAAGTTGGTCTCGATGATGCCGGCACGGCCACCGCCAACGCCTGAGGCATACGACAGGAACAGGTCGTGGGCGTTGCCGCTCTTGTCCTGATGGATGGCGATGAGGCACGGCACGCCGCCGCCGCGGGCATATTCCGAGCGCACCGTGTGGCCGGGGCCCTTGGGAGCGACCATGCCGACGTCGAGATCGGCGCGGGGCTCGATCAGGTTGAAGTGCACGTTCAAGCCATGCGCGAACATCAGTGCTGCGCCCGGCTTCATGTTTTCGTGCAGATGATCGCGATAGATGTCGGCCTGCAGCTCGTCGGGCGTCAGCATCATCATGATGTCAGCCCACTTGGCGGCGGCGGCGACTTCCATCACTTTGAACTTGGCGGCTTCGGCTTTCTTGGCGCTCGGCGAGCCCTTGCGGAGCGCGATCACCAGGTCCTTGACGCCGCTGTCGCGCAGGTTCTGCGCGTGCGCATGGCCCTGGCTGCCGTAGCCGACGATGACAACCTTCTTGCCCTTGATGAGATTGATGTCGGCATCCCGATCATAATAAACGCGCATGAGACTTTCCCTTCGATAAACCGGCCCGGACGGCCCCTGAGATTAGAATTGGACGGCATGCCCTAGCGGCTGGCAGAGCGGCCTGCAAGACGAAAGCGGCCGATTGCATCGCAGCAATGCCAGACACCGGCTGGTTACGCCTTAAAGGCGCTCGGCGGGGTATCGTTGTCGCTTGGGCGCGTTGCCTTGAAGGCCGGGAGGCTCTCGGCTAGCGCTGCAAGCGCCGTCAACCGGGGATAGCGTCCCAGCGGGAACGCGTCGGGCACCCGCAAATTGAGGAAGCCGATCAGGCAAGCGACGGTGATATCGGCCTGCGGGTAGCGGCCGGTTGTCAGGCTGTCCGAAGGCGGTAGGGCCTCCAGCGCAACAAGGCTGCCGGCGAGTTGGGTCTGGCAGCGTTCAAGCCAGGGCTGATGTCGCTTCTCGCTGGGTCGCAGCACGCGTTCGTAGACGATCGAAACGGCCTTCTCCATACCGCCCGTAGCTAGCGCAATCGTGCGCAGCGCTTGCCTGCGCGCAGTGCCGCTCGGCGGCAGCAGTGCGCGCGCCGGACCGGCGAGTTCGTCGAGATGATCGAGAATGGCACCGCTGTCGATCAGCACTTCGCCCTCCTCTAGCACCAGGGCGTCCAATACCAATGCTGGCACGCGCCCGAGCGGGTTGATCTTGCGGGCCTCATCAGCGTTAGCGAACACCGACAGCGTATTGCGCGTGAACGGCAGCCCCAGCAGGTGCAGCGCAACGGCGACCCGACGGGTGTAGGGGCTATCATATTGGCCGACGAGGATCATGGGGACACTCCAAAACTCAGACGACACCGGCAATTGTTATCACTCATCAATGTGGCTACCGCCAATACTCCGCCACTGCCGGCCAGAGTGAGGCGACCAGCACAAGCGCCATCACGATGTTGAAGGCGCGCACGCGGCCGGGGTCCGACAGCAGCGTCTTGAGCCGCACGCCGAAGGCCGTCCAGATGGTTACGACCAGCGGGCTCCAGGCGACGAACACGGCTGCGACCATGAGCATGGTTGCCATGTACTGCTCGGGCACGGTGTAGGCCGAAATCGCGCTCAGGCTCGAGGTCCAGCCCTTGGGGTTGACCCATTGGAAGGCAGCCGCTTCGAGAAAGGTCATCGGTCGTGCCTGGGACGCGTCTCCGGACGAGATCACCCCGGCGGTGGCGATCTTCCAGGCGAGCCACAGCAAGTAGCCGATGCTGGCCACTTTCAGCACGTTGTAGAGCCCCGGCCAGCGGCCAAGCACTTCGCCCGCGCCCAAGCCCGCCAACACGATCATCACACCGAACCCGACAGAAATTCCCAGCATGTGTGGGATGGTGCGCCGGAAGCCAAAATTCACCCCGGACGCCAGCAGCATCATGTTGTTGGGCCCTGGCGTCATGGAGGCCACGAACGCGAACACAATCAATCCGGTCAGGAGGTCTGCGGTCATGGCGCGCGCTCAGATAGGTCAGTATTATTGACCTATCACTTGTGGAAACTGGGAGCAATCACCACATATTCGACACGCCGGGGGCGTTAAATGCTTGATGAACAAGCGCTTCAGCAACCACTCACCGCGCCCCTGGCAGGATCTTTGCAGACTTTGCAAGATCCGCACTGAAACTGCGGTTCAAGCCGCTCAGGAGACCCCCATGCGCCGCCTTTTCCCCATCGCACTTGCTACCGCCGTCGTTTTGGCGTCGCTCGGCGCTGTGTTGGTCAATGGCAGGTCCTCTACGCCAGCCATCAGCGTCGCCAGTGCCTCGCAGACAGCCAGCTCTGAAATCGACGCCCGCCGTGCGGCCATGATGCAGCGCATTGAAGACGCGCGGCGCACGGGGCAACTGCGTGGCATCGGCTACATGGCGCTCCTTGGCGAACAGCAATCACTGTTGGTCGCCCAGCGCCGGGCTGAGGCGCAGGGCATGTCGCCCGAAGCTGTGCGGCAATTGAACGACGACCTGGATCGCGCCAGCGCGCACCTTGATCGTCAGCTGCAGGGACAGTGAGCCACGCGGTATAGCCGCCGCCGAGCGACGGGAGTCGAGAGAAATTGCAACGCCACCCCCTGAACGGGGTGGCGTTTTGCATTTTTTACCGCCGCGCGCGAGGACGTTGTGCCCATAAACGGCGCGTGAATATGCGCTTCAGATTGTGCTCAGGTCCGATCAGGCAATGTGCAGTCCATCAGAGGGGCTTCACCCGAAAGGACCCGCCCACATGAACCGCTTTGCTCTCGCTGCCGCTCTCGTGCTCACCTCGGTTGCCGGCGCCCACGCCTACGACTTCGGCTCCAACAGCACCGCCGACATCGACGCGCGCCGCGCCCAGGAATTGCGCCGCATCGAAGACGGCCGGCGCACCGGCCAGCTTTCCAACCGCGAGTACAGCCGACTGATGGCCGAGCAGCGTCAGATCGCGTACGACGTCCGCGTCGCCAAGGCAGACGGCTACGTCTCGCCGGCCGAACGCGCCCGCCTCAACGCCGAAGTCAACCAAGCTGATCGGGACATCTCGCGCCTCAAGCACAATCAGGAAAGCGCTTACAATCATCGCTCCTGGTATCGCCGCTGGTGGTACTAATCATCCCTGCAGCGCGGAAGCGGCCGCCCCGGCTCGGGTTTCCCTGGGCCGGGATTGTCGTATTTGGGGTGTGACGATAGCCACCTTGATCCCAGTCCGGGGCTCGGTCATTTACTGGGCTTGCTTCAGCTGAAAGGCTTCCCCATGCGCAATCTGTTTTCGGCGCTTTCCATCATCCCCGCGCTGCTGGCGCCCGGCGAGGTCCGGGCGGGAGACAGTCAGGCAGGCCGTGCGACGGATTTCACGTTTACCGCCATCGACGGCACGCCGCTGCCGATGAGCACGTTTGCCGGCAAGGTCATCCTCATCGTCAACACGGCCTCGTTCTGCGGCTTTACCAAGCAGTACGATGGGCTGCAGAAGCTTTACGCGACCTACAAGGATCGCGGGCTTGTCGTGCTCGGGGTGCCGTCGAACGAGTTCGGCCAGCAGGAGCCGGGTAAAAATTCCGAAATTGCCGAGTTCTGCCAGGGCGCATTCAACGTCACGTTTCCGCTAACCGAAAAGGCTCATGTGACAGGCCCCGAGGCCCACCCCTTCTACAAGTGGGCTGTGTCAGTGCTGGGCTCGAGCGCCGCGCCGAAATGGAACTTTCACAAGTATCTGATTGGTGCCGATGGCAAGCTGATCGCCAGCTTCGCGACTACTGTGGAGCCGGGCTCGGCCAAGGTTGTGCAGGCGGTCGAAGCGGCGCTGGCGGCACCACGCCCGAAAAGCTGATCGGGGCGGGTGATGTGACCGTCACGGCCGTTCTGGTGCGACCCGTGCACGCGCCCTGCCCGGACACTGACCGCGTCACGTGTCTGCCTCGCGTTCTTGTTCGGGAAGCGCCAAACATAACGCCAGGGATTCGGCCGTGCAAAGTGCGCTGCAATAGGTGGCGCTCGGCGCTCGGCTTGCTCTGATTGCACAGCCGACGCATGCTGACGGCTTTCAGTATCTCAGGGGGAACGCGACCATGGCCATTCACAATCCAATCGTTTTCGGTATCGGCATTGCCGCATTGATCGTCGGCTTTCTTCTGTGGCGGTGGGCTGGCCGCAACAGCGTCAATCTGAAGGGTGCAGCGCTCAGCTCGGCCTTGGCGACTGCGCGCAGCGGCAAGATGCCGGCGATGCCGGATGAACTGAAAGGCCATCTTGACAAGGTTGTAGGTGCCGGCTCGCACACCGAGCGTGCCAAGGTGGTGGGCGGTACGGTCGCGCGACATTTCATGGCGAAAGTCGTCGGGCTCGCAGGCCTCGTCGGCGTGCTGGCCGGCCTCGCCATGATCGCGGCCGGTGTGTTCTGGAAGTAGGCGCGGAGCCATGCCGAAAGCTCGCACCACCGACTACCGCCCCATCCCGTTGCCGGACTATCGGGAGTATCCGGTTGACGAGATGCGTCAGCGCGCAGCCGCATACACCACGGACCTGCGCCGGCGTCATACTGTGCGCGATTTTGCGCCGCGCGCGGTGCCGCGCGACATTATCGAGACCTGCCTGCAAGCCGCACTGTCGGCACCCAGCGGGGCTAATCATCAGCCATGGCACTTCAGCGTCATCGGCAATCCCACGCTGAAGTCGCGCATCCGCGCCGAAGCGGAAGTCGAGGAGCGCGCATTCTACGAGGGCCGCGCGGGGGCGGATTGGATCAAGGCGCTGGCCCCGCTCGGCACCGATCCAGCAAAGCCGTTTCTTGAGATCGCCCCTTGGTTGATCGTGATCTTCGGTGCCCGCAAGAGCCGAAGTGCCGACGGCGTGCTGCGGAAGAACTACTACGTGCCAGAAAGCGTGAGCATTGCTGCAGGCTTTCTGATTGCCGCATTGCACAGCGCCGGTCTCGCGACGCTCACGCATACGCCGAGCCCGATGGGCTTTCTCAACGAAATCTGCGCCCGTCCCGCCGAAGAGAAGCCCTACATTCTGCTCGTCACCGGGTATCCCGCCGCCGACGCGACCATCCCGCAGCATGCGACAGAGAAGAAGTCACTTGCTGATGCGGTGACGTTTTTCGAGTAAGCGCGGCGACATAGAGACCTGTCGCTGCACGTCCGTGCGCCTTTCAAAACACTACCACGCTGCGGATGCTCTCGCCTTTGTGCATGAGATCGAAGGCGTGGTTGATCTGAGGGAGTGAAATGGTCTCTCCGCGCGCTTGATCGACACAACGGCCGCGCTGAAATCCACTGTCAGGATATCAGGTGCGAGAAGTTCGGTTCCCAGCAGAGCAAATGGTTCGCCGTCCTGTCGCGGCCGTCGCCCGGATGTGTTCGGGTCGCGCGATACAATCTGGACCGTTGCATCGCGCTGCTCGTCGAACCAAGTCACAGTGAGCAATCCTTGTTTGACGACCTTGACCGATCCGTCGCCGAGTTCAATCTTTGTCTCAGCATCCACAACGAGCACGCCCCAACTCTGAGCCACCACCTCATCGAGCAGCAACTCACCGGTGAACGCAGTGTCGATGATCGCGAGCAGATCGTCCTTGCCTGACGCTGGAACCCGTATCAATGGACGCCGCCGATGATCTAAGCTTCCGATCAGCTCGGACATGCGCCACCTCCGACCATCAGGGGGCGGCCGACATCGAACGACCAACCTGACGCCGATTTACCAAAGCGGGCGATGAACGCTTTGAGAGCTCTGGTTCGCTTTGCGGCATGCACAATTTCGAACGTTGCAAGGTCGATCACGATCGAAGTTCCCTCGGGAAACTGGGTGGACAGCGCGACCTCCGCCTCCCGCAAAGCGATGCTGTGCGACGTCCGATGGCAACCTTCGTCTACAAATCGCTGGCGGCAGACTTGCAGCCATTCCGCGACCGACGGGGTCAAGTCTCCGTGCGACGTTCGAGCAAGCGCATCTTGAACCGAGTCCTGCATAAAAGCACCTCGAACAGAGTTTTATTCCCAAATATGGCTTTGCCCACTCTCAAAACACTACCACGCTGCGGATGCTCTCGCCTTTGTGCATGAGATCGAAGGCGTGGTTGATCTGCTCCAATGGCATCACGTGAGTGATCATGGGGTCGATGGCAATCTTGCCGTCCATGTACCAGTCGACGATCTTGGGCACGTCGGTGCGGCCGCGCGCGCCACCGAAGGCGGTGCCTTTCCAAGTGCGGCCCGTCACCAGCTGGAACGGCCGCGTTTTGATCTCCAGACCGGCGCCCGCCACGCCGATGATGATGCTCTCGCCCCAGCCGCGGTGGCAGGCTTCGAGCGCCGTGCGCATCACGTCGACGTTGCCCGTGCAGTCGAACGTGTAGTCCGCGCCGCCGATCTGATCGGCACCACGCTTGGTCATATTGACGAGGTGGGCCGCGAGATCGCCTGACACATCTTTCGGATTGACGAAGTGCGTCATGCCGAATTTCTCGCCCCAGACTTTGCGCGCCGGATTGATATCGACACCGATGATCATATCCGCACCCACCAGCCGCAGCCCTTGCAGGACGTTGAGCCCGATGCCGCCGAGGCCGAACACGATCCCCGTACACCCTGGGCCAGCCTTGGCCGTATTGATGACCGCACCGACGCCGGTGGTGACGCCGCAACCGATGTAGCAGACCTTGTCGAATGGCGCGTCGCTGCGGATCTTGGCCACCGCAATCTCCGGCAGCACGGTAAAGTTCGAGAACGTCGAACAGCCCATGTAGTGGAAGATCTTCTGGCCTTTGTAAGAGAAGCGGCTGCTGCCGTCGGGCATGACGCCAGCGCCCTGCGTCGCACGGATGCTGGTGCACAAGTTGGTCTTGCGTGACAGGCACGATGGGCAGGTGCGGCACTCGGGTGTGTACAGCGGGATGACGTGATCGCCGGCTTTCACGCTGGTGACGCCCGCGCCCACCTCGCGCACAATACCTGCCCCCTCGTGCCCCATGATGGCTGGGAACAGGCCCTCTGGGTCGGCACCCGAAATGGTGAATTCATCCGTGTGGCAGATGCCCGTTGCCTTGATTTCGACCAGCACCTCGCCAGCCTTGGGACCCTCCAGATCGACCTCGACGATTTCAAGCGGTTTGGCCTTCTCGAAAGCGACGGCAGCGCGGGTCTTCATAGGTGTATCTCCGGATCATCAGACTTCAGACCTGATTATGGGCCAGTTCGCCGGGACCGGAAAGAGAACTAACGGGGCAGCGATCCCGGCCTCTAACCGCGGTTTCCCGCGCGCAGACACTGGTCATCAACCATCCCTTCACTGTTTTGGTGAATGATCACCTATGGATAAGCACGGCAACGTGCCAGGGGATCGAGTGCGTTCATGACCTTCCAGAACCGAATTGCAGCTGCGACCCGCAAGGCGACCGCCGGCGATGAAACATCAGCAGACGCACAACGGCGTTGGGCTAAACGGAAACCCGCCCACAGCCAGGGCCAGATCCTCTTCGACGGCATCACAACACCGTATGCCTGCCTTGTGCGGGACATCTCGTCGACGGGTGCCAAAATCGAAATGGTCAAAAGCAAGTTCAACCCGGACGGCTGCACGAGCTTCGTTCCCGCCCAATTCAGTCTGATTATGCCGCTCGACCGGACCCGCGTCGAATGCCAATCCATGTGGCGGCGTGGAAGTTTGCTTGGGGCGCGTTTTCTGGGCGCTGTCACGCAGCTGCCGGCCGTCCGCCGGACCCCGATGATCAAAAAGAAATAACTCTGAGACCGGCGTTCGTCCGGCGCGCTGTCTTGCCCTCTTGCAGCCAGCGCGAGGGACGGCCACATCCGTCATATGACAACCGCGCCAACCATTGACAGCATCCGCGATGACTTTGCCCTGCTCGACAGCTGGGAGGACCGCTACCGGTATGTCATGGAACTGGGCCGCGCCCTGCCCCCACTCGACGACACCCAGCGCAGCGACGCCAACAAGGTGCGCGGCTGCGCAAGCCAGGTCTGGCTCGCCAGCCGGATAGCGCGTCACACTCCGGATGGCGCATCCATTCTGCATTTCGACGGCGATAGCGATGCCCATCTTGTGCGTGGGCTTGTCGCCATCCTGCTGGTCCTGGTTCAGGATAAAACGGCGACCGAAATCATGGCCGTTGATCCCAATGTGGTGTTCAATGAACTCGGACTGGGCGCTCACCTGACACCACAGCGCTCCAACGGCTTTGCGTCGATGGTGGCGCGTGTTCGTGCGGATGCCCAGGCCGCTCTGGCGACCCGCTAGTCCGTGGACCTGGACGACCGCCCAGCACGTCCAGCCGGCTGATGAAACCCATCGCCCCATTGCCTGACGCCGGCCGAACCTGCGGGCGGCCGCATGAACATGCCGTAGTGATGCGCCAGCTGTTCTAAAGCGCCCTTGAGCATGATACGGCCAGCGCGTTTCGGCCATTCCCGTTCCGCCTCCAACGCCTCCAGACCACGATCAAAGCCACACACATCGAGCACCAGGTCAGCCAATGTGCCGCCCAGCGCCGCCAAGGCTGTTCGGACGCGTTCTTGAGCAGCAGACACAGCGGCCGCAACCTCGATGCCGGCCCCGGGTGCGCCGCGGCGGCGGCGTTCGGGGATCGCATCGGCTGACCAGCGCGCCGTGACGCGCGGCTGCAAGCCAGAGGCTTGGAAATCGGCGGCAAACCGTAGCGCCGCCGCCACATGCACCGGTTCTAGCAATGGGGCACCGCGGGGATCGCGGCGTTGGGCCAGCTGCTCGACAACGCTGCGGCGTGCCGGCTCGCGGCCACTGGCAACGTGAAGAGTGGCCAAACGCCCGCGCGCGCCCGTTGGGCCCGCGTTTCGATTGCTGGTCGTCCCGCTCATCAGCAGTTGGCGCAGATAATCCCGCCCTGCTTCACTGAGAACGATACTGGTGGTTTGGCCCGCTTGCGTCTTGGCGGTGAGATACCCGGCGGATGTCGCGGCAGCAATCACATCTGCGGCGACGGCGACACGTGTCTTCGACGCCGGACGCTCAAATAGCAGTCCGCCCGGCGCGATCCGCAGTTGTGCTCCTGGGCGTCCAAGCTGCAAGAGCAGCTCATTGACCGTCGTTTCCAATGTCGGTTTTGGGGCCTGCGTCTGCATAGGGTCACTCCATGTGAGGGGGTCCGCGCGCTCAGTGCGCAGTCATTGGGAAGGCTGCGTGTCCAGCAGTTGCAGTGCTAAGGTCCGCCGCGGGTGGGGCCGGACTCGGTGCGGCACTCGGTGCCGCACTCGGTGCCGCACGGGGGGCGGGTCTGGCTGGCGACCAATCGTGTTTGGGCCAGTCTTCTTTCGGCCAGTCCTGGTTCAATTTGCCAGAAGCCCAAATGCACACAGCGCTCGAGTAACTCAAGCAATCGATCAAACTGCTGGTCGTCCCGCTTGTCTTCGACGACTGAGCAAGCGTGCGCTGCTGTTGTGCGGTCGCGGCCGTACAGCCGCCCCACCTCGGCATACGTCAACCCGCAGCCGACGTGCCCCAGGTAGATGGACACCTGACGGGCCAAGGCTTCCGCTGCGCGGTAGCGGGGGCTGTCGGTGCGTTGGGGCAGACGCTGTGCGTCCGACTGACCAGGAAAGAGGCCTGGGGTCAGCCCGATGCGCACCGTGTGATCGATGACGCCACAAACGCGCTGTGCACGCACGGTATCGAGCCGGCCAGGCGTCTTGGCGGGGTTATGAGCCAGGCCCCGTGGATCAGGCGGGGCGGCTTTTGCTTCCGGCGCGTGCCGCTTGGCAGGTCGCCGCGGGTCAGATCGCAATTTCGCCATCTTACGTTCACATCGCAGACACATTCACCTCTCCTGTAGAGTAGGATTTACTTGTGTTTACTGTGTGGACAGGCCTCAGACCTGAAGGCTACCACTGAACTTGCTCTGTGAGCGTGTGATTTTACTTTAAACGTAAACAACAGGCCTGAACGACAGTTCGGCTTGATGTGACGTTTTAGTTGAACGGTAGCGCGAAACCTCTGAGTGGCGGCTATCAGCCGGCAATCGGCGCGCCGGGGCGGGCGGACACTGTTGCTGACATCCTCGCTCCAGGAGGCACCCTAACGCCATGTCGACACGAATCCGAGAGTTCCGGAAACTCCGCGGAATGACGTTGCACGCTCTAGCCAAACAGGTCGGGACGACGGCGCAGACCATCCAGAGGCTTGAAACCGGCAATATGACGGTGTCGCTCGATTGGCTGATGCGGATTGCGGATGTCTTCGGAATGCCGGCGGCGGCACTACTGGTCAGTGATACGACAGCAAGCGTTCCGATCCTGGGGGATCTCGACGCCACCGGCCTCGTCACACCGCCACCTGCAGGCGATCCGGCGACCGCGCTATCGCTGGTGATTGCAGCGCCGCACCCGGTGGCCGTGCACGTGGCTGTGGAAGTTCAGCCACATGGCTCGGCGCGCGGCTATCATGCGGGCTGCTGGCTGATCGGCGGCAAGGCCGATCTCGATGTCGACTCGTCGATGGAGCCTCGGGACTGTCTGGTCGCCACGTCTGATGGCCGTATCGTGCTGCAGCGCGCCTCCGTTGAGGCAGGCCGTGTCATCCATGACCGCCTCGGCATCAGCACCGGACCGGGCTTCAGCGACACCGCACCAGTGGAAGTTTCGTGGATTGCGCCGGTTCTGATGGCTGTCCGTTACTTTTAACGGCGGCGCTGCAGCACAAGCGTCCGCCCGCTGATCGGCCTGATCCTGGTCGCGGTGACCATCTGAAAGTTGCAAATTAACGAACACTTCTAATTTTTCGTGTGTCGCCCATCCCCGCTCTTCCCCGGCATGAGACACTCAGGGGATGCAAAACACACCCAACACACCTGACCTGGCTACAGCGGATCTGGCACCGCCCGCACCCGACCCCGCTGTCGCCCACCGACCGCGAGGGGTGCCGCAAGCCTATCAGCGCGCTCGAGACTTACCGCGACTGCTCCCGCTCTGGCCGGAAGAGCTGGCCAATACCAGCCTGAGCGGCCGCCACGATCTTGTGCAACGCCTGCGATCAGCTCTGCGCCGCGAACGTCGGCGCGGACTGTCCGGCGACTGGTGCTATGATCTTGCCCGTCACCGCCAATTGGTGATTGCCTACCGCGCCGAGCATGCCCAGTGGCTCAAGGTGAGCCGCAGCGTGGTGGCACCGCTCGCACGGCCGTTGGCAAGCAACCCCCGCACTACTTCTGCCGTCGCGTTCCAAGCCCCATTTTCTTCGCCAGTTTCGAGCGCGCTTCGGCGTAGTTTGGCGCCACCATGGGATAATCGTGCGGCAGCCCCCATTTCTCCCGATATTCCTCCGGTGATAAGTTGTAGTGGGAGCGCAAATGCCGTTTCAGAGATTTGAATTTCTTGCCGTCCTCGAGACAGACAAGATAATCGGGCGTCACCGACCGTTTGATGGCGACCGCTGGTTTCGCATCGTCCCTCGCCACCGCGTCAGGCGGTCCCGCCAACCCCACCAAGGCCCCATGGACAAGCCGGATGACCGTACCAAGCTCCTGATGTTCCACCGCATTGTGAGCCACATAGGCGGCGACGATCGCCACCGTCATCTGCAGGACTTCCGCTTTCGGCCGTTCCGATACCATTGCTTCCTCGTCCACAGCCGCCAGCGCGCGCAATCCCATATCCACAACCCAACATCACTCATCACGTGAAAAATCAAATAGTGGAATTACCCCCTGCTGACAACGGTAATCCGAACAATTCTAAGCTTTAGTTTCAACGATAATTACCGAACGATTAAACAAAACAAATACTCACGGAATATTCATTCTAAGTATCCAACCCGGAGTAGCAATCATCGCCTGACAACGCCAAAAGGACCCGACCACAGATGCCTTGATGCTGCCCCGTCCGTCGTTCACTCCGTCCATCCCTGTCTTTTCCTTTGCCGCCAATGGTGGCCGGCCGGTAACGTGCCCTATCCAGAGGCGCTGAACCCTGCGCCTGCCCCCACTTGGCTTGAGCGGCCTTTCACTCCTACGAGTCCCCATGAACGTCCGAAACACTGCAATCCCGTCGCCCCGCGCTGTTCTGGCTGCCAAGCGGCCCGTCCCGAGCACCCACCATGGGATCACCCAAATCGACGACTACGGCTGGTTGCGCGCGCCGAACTGGCAGGAGGTCATGCGCGATCCCACCGTGCTCGACCCCGCCATCCGCGCCCATCTTGAGGCCGAAAACGCGTTCACCGCCGCCACAATGGCCGACACCAAGGACCTGCAAGCCCGCCTGTTCGCTGAGATGAAAGGCCGCATCAAGGAAGATGACAGTTCTGTGCCCGCGCCGGACGGGCCCTGGACCTACGCTTCGAGCTACATCACCGGTGGTCAGTATCCGCGTCTGATCCGCACCCCCAGGGCCGGCGGAACCGAAGCGATCTTGCTCGACGGCAACGCCGAAGCTGCGGGCAAGGAATACTGGCAGCTGGGTGCCGCCGCCCATTCTCCCGATCACGCGCTGTTGGCCTACGCCGTCGATGACAAAGGCTCGGAACTCTACACCCTCCGCTTCCGCGACCTCGCCACTGGCAAGGACCTCGACGACGCCATCCCCGACACACGCTCCGTGGTCTGGGCCGCCGACAGCCGCACCCTGTTCTATGTCCGCATGGACGAAAATCACCGTCCGTTGACTGTCTGGCGTCACGCGCTTGGCACGCCCGTCTCCAATGACGTGCTTGTCTACGAAGAGGCCGACAAAGGCTTCTACGTCGGCATCGGCAAAACCCAGTCGGCGCGTTTCATCGTCATTGACGTGCACGACCATCAGACCAGCGAAGCCTATCTGATCGATGCGGCGGCACCACTGACGCCACCGCGCCTCATCGCGCCCCGCCGCTTTGGTCATGAGTACGGTGTCGAGCATCACGCCGGCGGTGACCGCCTTGTCATCACAACGAATGCTCCCAACGCATCAGGGGGCGCCGAAGACTTCCGCATCGTCACCGCACCAACGACCGATCCCGCCGAGATAAACTGGCAGGAACTCGTCCCGCACAAACCTGGCCGCCTCATCATCGAGAGCATCGCGCTCAAGGATCATTTGATCCGTCTCGAACGCGAAGACAGCTTGCCCCGCATCGTCATCCGCGAGTGGTCCAGCGGCCAGGAACACGCCATCGCCTTTGACGAAGAGGCCTACAGTCTTGGCATGAGCGCGGGCTATGAATACGACACGCACACGCTACGCTTCACCTACTCGTCGATGACCACGCCGAGCGAGGTCTACGACTACGACATCCCCACCCGCGCCCGCACCTTGCGCAAACGCCAGGAAGTCCCGTCAGGCCACGATGCCAGCGCCTACATCACCCGCCGCGTGCTTGCGCCGGCCAAAGACGGCGAGTTAGTGCCAGTTTCATTGCTGTATCGCCGCGACACGCCGCTCGATGGCTCAGCCCCGCTGTTCCTCTACGGCTACGGCAGCTACGGCATCTCCATCCCCGCCTCGTTCTCCACCACGCGGCTGTCGCTGGTTGATCGCGGCTTCATCTTCGCCATCGCCCACATCCGCGGCGGCAAGGACAAAGGCTATCGCTGGTACACGGGCGGCAAGAAGGAAACCAAGCTCAACACGTTCACCGATTTCATTGCAGCCGGCGACTATCTCGTCGCCCAGAACTATACGCGCCGCGGCAACATCGTCGCTAATGGCGGCTCGGCCGGTGGTATGTTGATGGGCGTCGTCGCCAACATGGCACCTGAGCTGTTTCTCGGCATCATCGCCGACGTGCCCTTCGTCGACGTGCTCAACACCATGCTAGACGCCTCACTGCCGCTGACGCCGCCCGAGTGGCCCGAGTGGGGCGACCCCATCACGTCGAAATCCGAGTACGAACTGATCCGCAGCTATTCGCCCTACGAGAACGTGGCAGCCATTGCCTACCCGCACATCTTTGCCTACGGCGGCCTCACCGACCCGCGCGTCACTTACTGGGAGCCCGCCAAATGGATCGCCCGCCTGCGCGCGCTCAACACGTCAGACAACCTCGTACTGCTCAAGATTAACATGGCCGGCGGCCACGGCGGCGCGTCGGGCCGCTTTGAGCAGCTGCACGAAATTGCCCTCGACTACGCCTTCGCCCTCAAGATCGCGGGCCGAGCGCAGACGTAACCTACGCTGCAGCGCGCGCCGCCTTCAACCGCGCAAAGTCTTCTCCGGCGTGGTGGCTGGAGCGAGTGAGCGGTGTTGCTGACACCAACAGAAAGCCCTTGGTCTTGGCGATCCTTGCATAGCTCTCGAACGCAGTCGGCTCGATGAAGGCCTTCACCTCGGCGTGCTTGCGTGTCGGCTGTAGATATTGGCCGATGGTCATGAAGTCGACGTTGGCTGAGCGCAAGTCGTCCATCAGCTGCAGCACCTCGTCGCGCGTTTCGCCAAGCCCGACCATGATGCCGGACTTGGTGAACATCTGCGGATCGAGTTCTTTCACGCGCTGCAGCAGCCGAAGCGAATGGAAGTAACGCGCGCCCGGCCGGATCTTGAGGTACAGGCCCGGTACGGTTTCAAGATTATGATTGAACACATCCGGCCGCGCTTCGACCACTAATTCCAGCGCGCCTTCTTTGCGCAGGAAATCCGGCGTCAAAACTTCGATCGTGGTCTTCGGGTTGGCGCGCCGGATGGCCGTGATCGTTTCGGCAAAATGCCGTGCGCCGCCATCGGCCAGATCATCGCGATCCACCGACGTGATGACAACGTGATGCAATCCCAGCTTCGCGACCGCATCAGCGACGCGGCGGGGCTCATCCGTGTCGAGTGCCTTCGGCATTCCGGTCGCCACGTTGCAGAACGAGCAGGCACGCGTGCACGTGTCGCCCATGATCATCATGGTGGCGTGCTTTTGCGACCAGCATTCGCCGATATTGGGGCAGCGCGCCTCCTCACACACGGTCACCAGGCCATGCGATTTCACGATCTCGCGCGTCTCGTTGTAGACGGGCGAATTGGGCATACGCACGCGGATCCAGTCCGGCTTTTTGAGCAGCGGCGTGTCCGGCCGCGCAGCCTTTTCGGGATGGCGGGGGCGGGCCACGTCGGCTTGGCTGGCTTTATCGTAGACGGTAACCATGGGGTCTCCGGGCGCGGCACTCTGCGTTGCGTCCCTAGTGTGATGATCGCGAAGTTCGTAAAATGCCGCAAACGAATGCCGACGAACTGCGCGATCGGGACACTAGGAACATTTAGGGCACTCGCCGGCTATGGCAAGTCCCACCGTTGCCACGTGGCTTATGCTGTGAGAGCGTTCAATCCCGCCCACATCATCCCCCTGAGCCCCCCATGCACACCCATGATCCCGATGCCGCGCTCTCGCGGCTGATGCGCTTCCTTGCGGTTCCAGGCATCACCGGCGAGGAAAAGATGATCGCCGAGGACGTCGCCAAGGTGCTGCGAGAGGCAGGCGTTCCGGCCAAGCAGATCCACTTCGACGATGCCCACACGCGCATTCCGGTGCCCACGCAAACGGGTAACCTGGTCGTCAAGCTGCCCGGTCGCGGATCGATGGGCAACGCCCCGCCGCTGCTGTTCATGACGCATCTGGATACCGTGCCCTTGTGCGCGGGTGCCATACCAAAAGTGCAAGGAAAGAAGATCATCAACGCCGCGAAGACGGCGCTCGGCGGCGACAATCGCGCGGGCTGCGCGGTGCTGGTGACGCTTGCCGCAGAGTTGGCGCGCCAGAAACTCGATCATCCACCGCTGGTGCTGGTGTTCTGCGTGCGCGAGGAGAGCGGACTATGGGGCGCTCGCTACATCGATCTGGATCTCGTCGGCCCTGTCGCCATGGGTTTCAACTTCGACGGCGGTTCGCCGGGCAATGTCGTTGTCGGTGCCGTTGGCGCCGATCATTGGGAGGTCGAGATCAAGGGGCGCGCCTCGCATGCCGGCGTCGCGCCCGAGCGCGGCATCTCATCGACCATGATCCTGGCCGAGGGCTTGGCAGCGGCGCGCGCCGCCGGCTGGTTCGGCAAGGTGATCAAAGGCAACAAGGTGGGCACCAGCAACATCGGGCCCGTCACCGGTGGCCCCGGACGCCCGGCCGGCGACGCGACGAACGTTGTCACCGACTACGTTCACGCCGAGGGCGAAAGCCGCAGCCAAGACATGACATTTTTCAAGGAAATCACAGCCGGGTTCAAAACAGCCTTCACCGAAGCCGCACAGCGGGTCACCAGCAGCGACGGCAAGACCGGCAAGATCAAGTTCACCTCGACGACCCGCTACTATCCCTTCCAGCTGAAGGAAAAGACCCCGGCGGTTCAGCGTGCGGTTGCCGGCGTGACGGCGGCTGGCCTGAAGCCCGTCGTGCGCTTGGCCAACGGTGGGCTCGATGCCAACTGGCTGGTGCGTCACGGCGTGCAGACCGTGACCTTCGGTGCCGGGCAAAACGACGTGCACACGGTCGACGAATGGATTGATATTCCGCTGTTCCAGAGCGCCTGCCGGCTGGCGCTTGAACTGGCGACAGGCCGGTAGCGCCGCACGGCACGGTCAGCTCAAATCATTGCCAGCGCGCGCGGACCTTTGGGCGCTGGAAACGCCTTTTCAAGTTCCGCGACATCGGCTGTATCGAGCTGCACAGTTGCTGCGGCAGCGTTGGCGCGCACATGCGACAGGTTGGTCGCCTTTGGAATGACCACCACGCCTGGCTGCCGCAGCAGAAACGCCAGCGCGATGCCCGCTGGCGTCACGTTGTGCTTCTTGGCCAGCGTTGTCAGGACTGGCTTGTTCAAGATATCGCCCTGACCCAGCGGCGAGTAGGCCATCACCATCACACCGGCCTTGCGGCAATCGCCAAGCAATTGCCACTCAACGCCGCGCTCGCCCAAATGATAGAGTACTTGGTTCGACGCACACGCCGCGCCTCCGGGCACCCTCGCCAACGCCAGCATCTCGCCGACATCGAAGTTGCTGACACCCCAGTCGCGGATCTTACCCTCTGACTTGAGCGCCTCAAAACCGGCGACGGTTTCCGACAAAGGATGGCTCCCCGCCCAATGCAGCAAGTAAAGATCGAGCCGGTCTGTGCCGAGCCGTTTCAGGCTGCGCTCGCACGCCGCCACGACACCCGCGCGCGAGGCATTGTGCGGATAGACCTTGCTCACAAGATAGAGTTCGTCACGTCGCCCGGCCATCGCCTTGCCGACGATCTCCTCGGCACCGCCCTCGCCATACATCTCTGCCGTATCGATCAGCTGCAGCCCGAGATCGAGCCCCAGTTGCAGGGCGGCAATCTCGTCTTTGGCGGTGGTGCCGCGTTCGCCCATGTGCCAGGTGCCGAGACCCAGCGCGGGGATCGTGGCACCGGATTTCAGCGTGACGGTTTGCATGGTAACGTCCTCACCGCTTGTTGTTGATCTGTCCCTGCCAGAAACCGTCACCGGCCTCGCGGGCGGCTTTGGCGCAATCACCGGCGCAATCGATCCACGTACCATTGGGCATTTCAATTTCTTTGAACACAACTGTGTTGATCGACACATCCCGCGTCTTGAGGCGCACCGCCGCCTGCCCACGCACGCCCGTCACTTCAATGGACCCACTGCCGACGATCACACGCGGGTGCTGGCTCTGATACCAGAGCGCGAAGGCGAGGAAGCCGAGCATCCCTGCAATAACCACCG
>JANNEU010000208.1:0-2852 GCA_031379035.1 Hyphomicrobiaceae bacterium
TTCCGGGAAAAGCATGCCCTCGGACTTGATCCGGGGGTGTGCAGCGGTTTTCCCGAAAGAAGCACGACCAAACAAAGGGCTAGGGTCGTTCCTCGATTCCATCAAGAGCGGAACGACCCTAGCGGGGTGGTCGCTTTGACCGCCTGCGATCAGCGGTTCTTGCTCCGAGTGCGGAGATTTTGAACTACCACCCGCCCTCGCCAATCAATTCTGTGGCGCGGCGGTTCCGGGTCCCAGCGTTGCGTTGGCTGCGGCGCGCTTCGGCGCTGCGGCGGCGGTGCGGCGGAGGTCCGCATTCAGTCGCAGGGCGTCGCGCTCCTGGCCAAGCCGGGCGCGATAGATCTGCATGTTCGACAGAACCTTCTGCACATACTCGCGGGTTTCTTCGAACGGGATGCGGTGGATCCAATCGACGGGGTTGACGGTTGCTGTGCGCGGGTCGCCGAATTCCTTGATCCACTGGCGCGTGCGGCCAGGCCCCGCGTTGTAGCCAGCGATGGTGAGGACGTAGGAGCCGGTAAACTCGTCCATGCGGTCGGCGATGTAGGCCGAGGCCATCATGGCGTTATAGGCTGGGTCGCGGCCGACGCGCTCGAGGTCGCATTTGATCCGGTAGTCGCGGCAGACGTGTTGGGCAGTGACCGGCATGACCTGCATGAGACCACGCGCACCGGCGCCGGATGTGATGGTGGTGCTGAACTCCGATTCCTGTCGGGCGATGCCGAGCATGAGGGCTGGCTCTGGCGAAGCCCGCAACGCAGCGTAAGCCGGCATGGCGTGGATCGGGTAGGCGTACATCACCAGATTAAAGCCGCGCGCGACGGCCGATTTGCCAATGCGAACCGCCATCTGGGTGTCGCCAAGCGCTTCAGCGAGATGGGCGAGAAGACCCTGCTCGGCCTCGGTTTCTAACGTCTGGCTGAGGCGGATCAGCAGTGCGCGGGTGACCGATTGCTCAAGGTTTGATTTGCGGCTGAGCACGGCCGCACGGACGAGATCGTTGGTATTGAAGCGCTGGGCCTCTTCCGGGGTTGGCGTGCGCGGCGGTGTGATCTTGATCTCGGTCTGGGCCGGGTCGAGTTCTAGCCGTGCCAGCTGGCCATAGAACGTATCGATATTGCGGGCCGCCCGTTCGAGCGGTGCCTTCATCTTGTCGCGCGCGCCGAGTGCTTCGTAGGTGCGGGCCAGCCAGAAGCCGGCGCGGGCGCGTGATTGCGGACCATCAGCACTTGCCTCAAGGGCTGTGAAATGAGGTTCGGCAGCGGCTGGCGTATTGAGCTGGCGGAGCGCAATCCAGCCGGCCATGAACGCCTGATCTTTCTGCGCATTCGGACCCAGCGTGCCGGGGGCCTTGACGATGTCGTAGGCAATCTGGCCCTTGCCGGCCTTCAGGGCTTCGTAGGCGGCGACGCGCCGCTCCTCCCACCATTCGTCCAGTGTGCTTGGTGCCGTCGCATCCGTCGGTACATCCGTGAGGACTTTCAGCGCGGCATCAAGACGGCCAGCACGGCGGTTCCATTGAGCCAGCTGGAAAGCAAAGCCCCAGTCGGCGACCGGCACGGTGGCCGCATCCGTGGGCAAGGCCGCAAACAGGGCATCGGCTGCCGGCAGGCGCAGGTAGGCCGCGAGGCGCGCTTCGGCCTTCTTGCGTTCGGGTTCGCCCAGATAGGGGACTACGCGCCGGGCTACGGTGGCGCGCTCGGCGCGGTCATTGGTCCAACGGGTGTTATCGACGAGATAACGATCCAACCGGGCCTTGTGGTCGCTTTCCTTCAAGAGGCGGCCGAAACGGTCGAGAAAGCCTGTTTCGAGGGTGGCGGGGATGTCGGGGCGGCGCCATGCCTCAGCGGCGAGGCGGGCGGCCTCGGTGTCATCGCCTTCGGCCAGAAAAGCGGATGCGAGGGCGGCCATTCCGATGCCGGTCTTGGGCGCGCCTTTGTCAAAGAAGGCCTTGATGTCCCGGGCACTGCCGCCAGATACGAACAACTGCTCCTCGGCGCGCTGGGTCAGCATATCGCGGTTGGGCCAGGCCGGGTTCTCGTCAAGGAAGCTTTTGATTTCGCGGGCGCTGCCATTGCCGCCCCGCATCAACTGCCAGTCGATCAGGCGGCGGGCGGCGGGCTCTTTCAGCTGGTCACGCAAGGCGCGCGTCTGCTGCACGTTTTGGAGAGACGCCATCGCATCGCGCAGGCGGGTCGCGTCCTCCAGCGATGGAAGGGTATCGCGCACCGGTGCAATCAGAGCATCGAAGCGGGCCACGTGCTGGGTTTCCATTGCCATCAGTGTCGGCGCGGCGATGGCTTCGGTCACAGGCGGCGCACTGCCGGCGATCGGTTCGGGCGGGGTTGGCCCGGTTGCTGCGCGCTGGGTGGGCGTGGCTGGTTCAGGGAGCGCTGGCGGGACGACCGCTGTAGGCATCGGGCCCGATGCCGCAGCTGGTATTCCCGTTGATGCGCCTGTGCCAGATGCAGGCGCCTTTGGCGGCACGGCCTGCGCTTGGGCTCGCGGTGGTTGCGGGGTCGGAGACGCACCCCTGGGCGCGGGGCTCCACAGCTGTGCCCATAGGTCGGGCCCGAATTGACGGTCGGCAAACCCAACGGCCAACAGTCCCAATCCGCCAAAAACAACGACGTTCAATAACGCCGATGAAGAGTGCGCTGCATGCTGGGCCTTGGTGCGTGGGCGAGAAACACGGGCCCGGCCAGACCCTGATTTAGACGCCTTGCCAGCCGGATCAGCACCGTTTGCGGGTGCCACGGCCGGCGCAGCTTTCGAGGCGGCTGGAAGGGCCAGAAAAGCCGGTGCGGTGCCCGGATCATCGGTAACGGTTGGCGTGGACTTGGCCGTGTGCG
>JANNEU010000468.1:0-5633 GCA_031379035.1 Hyphomicrobiaceae bacterium
GGCATCCCGTTGTGGCGGCGGATCTCGCGACGCTCATCCACCCTACGGGTCGGTGGCTTTTTGGGGCATCAGTGATGTCAAGGGTAAGAGCGCGCTGAGGGGAAACGGTGCCGCTTCGAAGGGCGCTACCTTAACCTCGGCTGTGGCGTCGAACGTGGCAAGTAACAGCCACTTGCCGTCGCGCAGCTCATAGGCCTCCAACAGTTGCGTCGTTGGATTGAAAAGCCAGCAATGCGGCACGCCGTAAGTTGCATAGATCGGCATCTTATGGCCGCGATCAAGCGTCTCGGTCGATGGCGACAGAATTTCACACAGCCAGTCGGGCGGGATTTCGATCCAGGCTTTTTCAGGCAGAGCGAGAAGCCGTTCGACGCGCCATCCGGCCACATCGGGAACAACGACGTGCGGACCAAGATGTAGTTCGGGTTCTGTCATGAATACCCAGCCGCCAGGACCTCCGCGACCACGTTGGAACGGCGGTCCAAGCTCGCCGCTCAACGCCGACTGAGCGCTCGCATGCTGGGGAGCAGGGCGTGGGTGCGTATAGAGCGTGCCAAAGATGATCTCTGCCACCAGATGCTCCGGCACGGCCTCAAGGTCGGCGTACGTCGCTGGTTTCACGGCGGGCTGGATCATGATGGCCTCACTGTTTCCCGTCTTGCTGGCGTTCGCGATGTTGCATCCAGAGCAGCAGCGCCGGTAAGCCCAGTTCAAGTCCCAGCAGGACGCGCATGGGCAATGGCGGCAGACCAGTGAGCGCCATGCTGACAAAGCGCATGCAGCCGCCGAGAAATACGGCAACGGCTAGGATGGTCAGCACCGGTGCATACCGCTGCATATCCCGCGCGTAGAGCAATGTCAGCGCACCATAGCCCATCATGATGATGCCGTAAAACCTGGCCTGGCTGTCCAGCTCCGGGATGACGGCAACGCTGGCCGGCACGCTGGAACCAAGTTGCCAGAGCGCACCGACGCCGAACGCGGCATCCATGGCACCACCCGCCATGGCAATGAGGGCACCTGTTTGCAGCAGTGTCTTGTAGGTGCCCGCCATGGCTTATTCAGCCGCCGTTCTGGCGACCTGACGCGCGTTGTGACCGGGAGTCATGTAGTTGGGTTTCAGCTCTGCGGGATCGAAGTGGTCGACAGCAATGACGCGGGCGGTGAGAGCTTCGACTTCGCGCAGCAACACCGCCTCGCTTTCAGTCACGACGCCCTTCTTGAAGGCATCGCCGATCCAATCGATGCCGTGGAAGCGGCGGATCTCCCCCTTGCGGATAGCGCGGTCGAGCTTCTTCTCGGCTTCCTCGGCCTGGATGACCTTTTGCAACGTCACCTCAAGCAGACCTGTCGCGTCGTTGACGTTCTTCGAAATGAAGATATCGCGGGTGAGACGGTCGCGGACTTCACCCGGCTGCATGGCAAGGCCGACGATCTTGTGCCCAAGCCAATCCGGCGCGGGCCGCATGCGGGCTCCCAGCGGGAACACGCAGGCGTTCATAAGGACGCGAACGGATGCGTTGGGGAAATTGTCGATGGTGCCACGCAGCGCTTGCTGGAAGCTGTAGAGCGCGTTCTGCAGGCAGAAATCGACAATGGCGAGATCGGCGGGGGGTGAGCCATCATCCTCAAAGCGCTTCAAGGTGCACGACGCGAGATAGAGTTCGCTTAAGGCGTCAGCCAAGCGGCCGGTGATCTTCTGCTTGGTCTTGAGGCCACCGCCGAGGACGGCGACCGTCATGTCGGCGACCAGCGCGAACGAACGGCTGGCGCGGGAGAGCTGCTTGTACCAGTGCGCGGTTGCGTTGACGTTGGCGGGTGCAGCAGCAAAGCGCCCGCCCGTCAGATTGTGGAAAAACGCCCCGGTGACGTTAGAGACCGAGAAGGCGATATGGCCGAGCAAGGCAGGCTCAAAGTCCTTAAGGCCTTGCTTGGCGTCGGCGCTCTGTACTGCCTTGATCTCCTTGTAGAGATAGGGGTGCGAGCGCAGCGCACCCTGCGCGAACGTGATCAGCGTGCGCGTGAGGATGTTGGCACCTTCCACCGTGATGCCAACGGGCACCGCCTGGTAGGCCGACTGCAGATAGTTCATGGGGCCGTCGCAGATGGCGCGGCCACCGTGCAGATCCATGGCGTCGTTGACCGACTGCCGCATGCGCTCGGTGGTTTGATACTTCATCAGCGCGGAGATGACCGACGGCTTCTCGCCGCGGCTGACCATGCTGGCGGTGACGCCACGCGCGGCTTCGTTGACATAGGCCGTTTGGATCATGCGGGCGAGCGGTTCTTCGAGGCCTTCCATCTTGCCGACAGGCAGGCCGAACTGCTTGCGGATGCGGCCATAGGCGGTGGTATTGCGGAGCGTGGACTTGGCGCCGGCGGTGGCCGAGCTTGGCAGCGAAATCGCGCGGCCGGCGGCGAGGCATTCCATCAGCATGCGCCAGCCCTGGCCGGCCATCTTCTGCCCGCCGATGAGGAAATCCATGGGGATAAAGACATCCGTGCCCCAGTTGGGGCCGTTCGGGAACGCCGAGCCGCACGGCAGATGGCGGCGGCCAATATTGACACCGGGGTGATCAGCCGGAATGAGCGCGACGGTGATCCCTAAGTCTTCTTTGTCGCCAATCAACTTACCGGGATCAAACAGGTGGAAGGCGAGGCCGACGAGCGTCGCCTTGGGGCCGAGCGTGATGTAGCGCTTGTCCCAGGTAAGCTTGATGCCGAGCGTATCCTTGCCCTGATAGCTCTGTCGCACGACGGTGCCCATGTCGCGCATGGTGGCCGCGTCAGAGCCGGACGTAGGGCCGGTCAGCGAGAAGCAGGGAATGTCGATGCCCTGCGCGAGGCGCGGCAGGAAGTGGTGCTTCTGTTCGTCAGTGCCGTATTTCTCGATCAACTCGCCAGGGCCCAACGAGTTGGGCACCATGACGATGGTGCAGACATCCGGCGAACGCGAGGCAACCTTGCCGAGGATCATCGACTGCGCTTGCGCCGAGAAACCAAGCCCGCCATGCGACTTCGAAATCAGCATGCCGAGGAAGCCGCTCTTCTTGATGAAGTCCCAGATGGGCTCCGGCACTTCGTGTTCGGCGTGACGGATCTGCCAATCATTGACCATTTTGCACAGCTCTTCGGCCGGGCCATCCATGAAGGCGCGCTCTTCAGCGGTCAGTGTGATAGGCGGCACAGCGCGCAGCTTTTCCCAATTGGGCGTGCCGGAGAACAGTTCCGCATCAAAACCAATGGTGCCGGCGTCGAGGGCCTGTTGTTCGGTGTCGGACACCTTGGGCAAAATCTTGCGGACGGCGGCGAAGGCCGGTGCGACCAGCAGCGAGCGGCGGACCGAAGGGATTGCGTAGGTTAACAGCGCAAGCACCGGCAGAGCGGCTAGAACCGTTCCCACCGACAGGTCTGGCCAGATGCCTGCGCCGTCGAGCATGCCGGACGCCCAGACCCACCAGGTGCCCAGCGCCAGCGCAGCATACGTCCACAGTCCGGCCCGCCGCATGGAGAGCGCATAGGCCGCCGCCAGGGCCAGAAGAACAAACAGGAACTGCACCATGACGGGTCTCCGAGACAATTGCGACCGAGGGCTGAGTATAACTCACGGTGGAAGAGCGGGGATTTGCGATCCCCAACAATTTTACGTTGTTGTTAATATTTGAAGTTGACGTTTACGTCAACTTGCCACGCGAGCCGGGCGCGCGGGCCTAAGTTCAGGGCTCCGTGCCGCAACGCAATTTAGACGGTTGCACCTGACCTCCGAGGCGGTGGACAACAAAAGCAACCATTTTTCGGCAGGAGTTCGCAGGATGCACGTACTGATCATTCAGGCGCACATGGAGCCGCAGTCGTTCACGGCGGCGCTGACAGCGGCGGCGGTCGAAGCGATCAAGGCGGCGGGGCATACGGTTGAGGTGTCGGATCTCTATGCGTCCGGGTTCAACCCGGCGGCGGGCCGGCATGATTTTTCCAGCGTGGCCAATGCTGGGCGGTTCCACTACCAGACGGAGCAGGGCAAGGCCGCAGCAGAGGGCGCATTCGTCGTGGAGATCGCGTCAGAGCAGGCTAAGGTCAAGCGCGCCGATCTGATCATCTTTGCGTTTCCGCTCTGGTGGGGTGGGCCGCCGGCCATTCTGAAAGGCTGGATTGATCGGGTGCTGAGCTATGGCTTTGCCTACGTGGATGGCGCGCGCTTCGATACGGGGTTGTTCAAGGGCAAGCGTGGGCTGCTGTGCGTGTGCACGGGCGGTACGCCGGAGCGCTTTTCCGAAACGGGTGTGTATGGCCCGATTGAGAAGGTGCTGTGGCCGGTGCAGCAGCTAACCTTGGCGTATATGGGTCTGGAGGTCGCCGAGCCGTTCGTCGCGTATGGCGCTCCACGGGTGACGCCGGAAGCGCGAGCTGAATATCTGGTCGCATGGCAGGCGCGGGTGAAGGCACTGCTGGCCACGGCATAACTGAGAACGGTTGCTTGAGTGGGTCGGGCGTTGGCGTATGGTGCGGCCGCGCTTAAGCCACAGACGGACCCCACGCATGACCGCATCCAAGCCCCCTGCGACAGGCATGCGCCGCAACCTCGCCAACTATGGCGACGCGGAGTTTTCTGTATTCCTGCGCAAGGCGTTCATCAAGGCGCTTGGCTATACGGACGAGGCATTGTCCCGGCCGATCATCGGCATGGTGGATACGACCTCGGGCTACAATGCTTGCCACTCCAACATCCCCGACCTGATCGAAGCAGCGAAGCGCGGCGTGTTACTCGCCGGCGGCATCCCGATCCCATTTCCGGTCATCTCGATCCAGGAGAGTTTCGCCAATCCGACCAGCATGTATCTGCGCAACCTGATGGCGATGGACGTGGAGGAAATGATCCGCGCGCAGCCGATGGATGCGGTGATCCTCCTTGGCGGGTGCGACAAGACAGTACCGGCGCTGCTGATGGGAGCGGCCAGCGCAAACGTACCGGCGATCATGCTGGTAACGGGGCCCATGTTGGCGGGCAGCTGGCGCGGCGAGCGGCTGGGCGCGTGCACCGACTGTCGGCGCTTCTGGGGACGCTATCGCGGCGGGCAACTGAGTGACACACAGATCGGCGAGGTCAACTCTGAACTCGCACCGACCATTGGCACCTGCGGCGTGATGGGGACCGCCAGCACCATGGCGCTGGCAACGGAAGCGATGGGCATGATGCTGCCGGGTGGCGCGACCATTCCGGCCGTGATGGCCGAGCGGCGGCGGCTGGCGGAGCAGACGGGCACGCGCGCAGTGGCGATGGCTGCAGAAAAGCTGACCCCGGACAAGATCATGACGCCGCAAGCGTTGACGAACGCGCTCCGTGTGGTGCTTGCGGCGGGTGGGTCGACAAACGCATTGATCCACCTGACAGCCGTGGCGCAGCGTGTCGGCGTCGGCGTTGATTTGCAGGCCTTCGACAAGATGGGGCGCGAAACGCCGGTGCTGGTAGACCTGAAGCCAACCGGACAGGGGTTCATGGAAGACCTGCATCGCGCCGGCGGACTGACAGCCATGCTGCGGGAGTTGGGCGGGATGGTCGATACGTCCTGCCTCACTGTGACGGGGCGCACGATGGCCGAGAACCTCGCCGGACTACCGCCCAATTGGCCGCAGCA
>JANNEU010000498.1:0-10981 GCA_031379035.1 Hyphomicrobiaceae bacterium
TTTGTTTTGTCGTGCTTCTTATCGGGAAAACCGCTCACACTTTTCCCGGAAGCACTCTAAGCCACCGGACCGCCGTGTCGCGTTTCACATCTATGCCAGGCTATCCGCGATTGAAAGTGCAATCAGAGTAGCGGCCCACAACAGGTTGATGGCCTCAGACAAAAAATTCGAGCGGCCTCTTGCGATGGCCGCTCGACATTTTCAGTCCCAGTTGCTGCGGCGCTCAGAACTTCGTCGTGGCACCGAAGCGGAAGATCTGCGTCTTGTCATAGCCCGCTTTCGAGAGCGCTTTGGCGAGGTCGACGCGCAGCGGGCCAAGCGGCGAATTCCAGAGCAAGCTCCAACCGACAGCCGAGCGAACCATTGAATCGTCGGCAAGGCAGATGCCCGAGTTGGTCCCGTCGGGCAGCTTGGCTGCGCCGCACTGACCATTGAGCTTCTTGGCCAAGGCACCCGCGCCGAACAGCGAGCCGGCATCGGCAAACACAGCCTGGCTCATGCCCAGCTCTTCAGGAATGCCGGGGATTGGGAAGCGGAGCTCGGCTGTTGAGGTCCAGTAGGTTTTGCCGCCAACCGCATCCTGGTTGACCGACGACAAATCGCGAGGGCCGTAACCGAGGTTCGAGAAGCCGCGGATGGTCTCGCCGCCCTTGTAGAACAGATCGAGCAAGCGCACGTCCTGACCGCCCCAGCCTTCGATGTGG
Organism: Hyphomicrobiaceae bacterium; assembly: GCA_031379035.1. GTDB lineage: Bacteria > Pseudomonadota > Alphaproteobacteria > Rhizobiales > Hyphomicrobiaceae > JABFRJ01. Next base: position 705 of record JANNEU010000498.1, read on the forward strand.
CCGGCCGCGGCACGTGCCACGAAGGTGACCTTGTCAGCGACTGGGTAATAGGCACGGCCTTCGGCATTGAGACGGGCGTAGTGCACGTCGCCGCCGAGCCCGGCGACATCGAGACCGGTCTGGAAGAATGTGCCGCTGGTGGGGTTCTTCGGATGGTTCCGATTGTCGACTGTGAAGCCTATGCTGCCGGTGGAAACGTAGCGCGCCTTGCCATCGCAGCTGCCAAGGTTCTGCGCCAGGCCAGTGGCTGCATCAATCGCACCATAAGTGTCTTGCCACCCGCACGCTTCCTTGATGGCGCGTGAGGCAATGCTCGAATAGTCGGTCGGGATCGTCAGCGTGTCACGCGACAGCGAGTAACCGGTATTCAGCCAAACGTTCTCAGCGAGCGGGAAGGCCAGGCGAACGCCGCCACCGGTCCGTGTGGTGCTGTAAGGCGACGAGGACGTGGCCGTTGTCGTGTTGCGGAAGAGGTCGAAACCAGCGGCCACGTTTGAGCCGAGGAAGCGCGGCTCGGTGAAGCCGAAATTCAAGTTGAGGCGCTCTTTCGAGCCCGACGCACCGATCCGGAGGAACTGTCCGTTGCCGAGCAGGTTGCGTTCCGTGAGGCTGACGTCGCCGATGACGCCTTCCGATGTCGAAAACCCTGCACCAAAGGAGAGCTCGCCCGTCGGTTGCTCAGTCACTTCGACATCGAGGACAATGCGATCCTGGGCTCCGCCAGCGCGACGCTTCACTTCGACGTTCTTGAAGAAGCCGAGATTTTGGAGGCGCTTCTTGGCATTTTCGACGAGTAGCTGGTTGTAGGCATCGCCTTCCGCCACTTTGAACTCGCGACGGATCACGTAGTCCTTGGTGCGCTCGTTGCCGATGACGTTAATGCGCTCAATGTAGATGCGCGGGCCTTCTTCAACGACATAAACAACGTTGATCGCGTTAGCACCGGCGGCGCGCTCAACACGTGGGCGCACGCGACCAAATGCAAAGCCCTGCTCAGCAACCCTCAAAGTCAGCGCTTCGACGGTTTTGTCCATCAGCGAGGCGTTGAAGGTGGAACCCGACTTGGTCGTGACTTCGCCGTTCAACGACGCCGTATTCACGCCTGCAAGCTTCGACTCGACGGTGACGGTCCCGAAATTAAACAGCTGTCCTTCGTCGATCACGAAGGTGATGAAAAAGCCCGATCCGTCGCGGTCCAACTCAGCATTGGCAGAGACGACGCGCGCGTCGGCGTAGCCATTCTTCAAGTAATATTGGCGCAGGAGCTCTTTATCGAGGTTGAGGCGGTCGGGATCATAGATGTTCGTTCCCTTGAGGAAGTCGAACAGACCCGATTGAATGGTCGTGATAATGTCGCGCAGCTGGCTGTCGGAGAATGCGCGGTTACCGACGAAGGCAATGCTCTTGACCTTGGTCGCCTGACCCTCGTTAATTTCGAAGACGACGTTGACGCGGTTGTTGTCCAGCTCGATCAATTTGGGCTGGACGCTGGCGGCAAAGCGGCCTTGGCGGCGATAAACGTCAAGGATGCGCTGGACGTCGGCTTGCGCCTTGGCCCGCGTGAAGACGGCGCGTGGCTTAAGCTGAACTTCGGCCTCAAGTGCTGTTTTTTCGACTTCGCTGTTCCCTTCGAACGCGACCTGCGCGATCACCGGATTCTCAACAACGGCCACCACGACGCCTGTCGATGTGCGATTGATCTTTACGTCGGAAAATAGGCCTGTCGAGAACAGCGCGCGGATCGTATCGTCCGCCTTCGCGTCGTCGTAGGGCTGCCCGACGGACAGCTTCATGTAAGAGCGAATGGTTTCGGGTTCGAGGCGGCGATTGCCCTCAACGCGAATGTCGCGGATGACAGAGCCTTGGGCCCAGACCACGCTCGACGACGCAACCAGCACAGGTGCCACAGCAGAACTGACAGGCAGAAGAGCCCCCAGCACCGCGCCCACCAGCGCCCCACGCGCCCCCAATTTTTTCGTCCGAATCAACCGCATGTGCGAGTGTTCGCTTTCTTTTTTGCCGTTCCCCCAACTCAGTCGGGCGTCGTCGGCACCAACGCCCAACAGTACAAAGCGCGTCGCGTGATAAATCACACATCCCGAAGGAAGCAGCTCACGGTTGACCCGTGGGCCTCTCACGCACCTCAGCACACGCTAGCATTAACGATTCATATACGAGGATGGAAGTGGCAAGATTACCCCAGGGGTCCAGATTCGTCGTTGGATGTTTGCCTGAATTTCGCCCGAATTGCGGGCTGTCCGACGCCCTGCCATCAGCCACCGATCCAGCGGCGGACGATTCCTAAATCGTTCCAGAATGCAAAGATCGCCAGCATCAGGATGAAGGCCAAACCGACGCGGAAACCGACACCCTGGGTCGTCTCACTTAACGGGCGGCGGCGGATGGCTTCGGCCCCGTAGTACAGCAGATGTCCGCCATCAAGCGGCGGGATCGGAAACAAATTGAACAGGCCGACGCTGACCGAGATCATGGCGGTGAGGTGCAGCAGCGGGATAATCCCAGCGCTCGCCACCTTGCCGGCAGCGTCGGCGATGCGAATCGGTCCGCCGAGTTGATCGGCTTTTTCACGGCCCACGATAATGTCTCGAATATACGCAAGGTTGCGTTCGATGAAAAACACACACTCTTTCGTGCCGAGCACGACAGCATCGAGTGGCCCGTAACGCTTGTAGGTCCAGTCTGTTGCAACGTTAGCGCGTTTAATGCCCAACATCCCCATCCGCATGGTGCCACCGAAACCGTCCGGCACCTCCTTGCGCTCCGGGGTCAAGTCGACGGTGCCGGTTTCGCCTTTGCGAACGTAAGTCAGTTGTAGTTTGAGGTCTGGGCTGGTCGAAACGATCCGCTGCAGATCTGAGAAGCTTTCAATCGCCTTGCCATCAATAGCGACGACTTTGTCGCCGGCCTTGAGGCCTGCGCGGGCTGCGGCACCCCCTTCAACGACCTCGTCGATCATCGCCGGCGTTGTCGGCACGCCATAGGCCATGAAGATGCCGGCCAAAATGCCGATGGCGAGGATGAAGTTGGCGATGGGGCCGGCGGCGATGACGGCGGCGCGCTGCCAAAGTGGCTTGGCGTGGAACGACGTCGACCGCTCTTCAGCGCTCATTTTGTCGAGCGCAGTAGGGTCTGGCATGCTGGCACCGTTGGCATCGTCCATGAATTTGACGTAGCCGCCGAGCGGGATCCAGTTGATCCGCCAGCGGGTGCCCTTCTTGTCGTACCAGCCAAAGATTTCGCGGCCGAAGCCCATGGCGAACTCATCAACTTTGACGCCGCACCAGCGCGCGACCTGGAAGTGGCCAAGTTCGTGGATCACAACGACAATTGATAGGACAAACAAGAACGCGGCGGCCGTGAACAGCCCGCTACCGAGACTGCCAAAGGCTGTGGTTAAGACCTGCATGGTCGCGTCCTTATGAGGAAATGGTCAGTGTTGGCCGGAGCCCTGCGCATGTTCTGGATACCAGCAGAGACCTAACGCCCATCATTTTGCGCGCTCTCAGCCTGGGCGTTGAAGCAACCTTTGTGCCTTTAGGCGCAGTTGCCGCCCCATGACTTGGGGCAGAGGTAGGAACCCCACCCTTATCTGCCAAGACGCTGCAAAACATCTTCTGTCTGGCGGCGCGCCAAGGCATCGAGGCCCATAATCGCCGCCAAGCTGTCCGGTTCGCTCAATTCCCCGCATTTTTCGAGCGATTCGAGGGTTTCCTCGACTGCTGCGGCGATGTGGCCGAATTTGCAGCGGTTGGCAAGGAAGGCCGCAACCGCAACTTCATTGGCAGCATTTAAGGCTGCGGTTGCTCCGCCGCCGCGCACCATGGCTGTGCGGGCCAGACGCAGAGCGGGAAAGCGGACCTCATCGGCGGCCTCGAAGGTGAGGGTAGCAAGTTTAGCGAGGTCGAGCGGCGGCGTCGGTGTTGGCCGGCGGGCGGGCCAGGTCAGCGCGAGCGCAATAGGCAACCGCATATCAGGGCTGGCCAGCTGGGCCAGCATGGAGCCATCGCGATACTCGACGAGCGCATGGACGATGGACTGTGCGTGCACCAAGATATCGAGCTGGTGCGGGGCGAGGCCGAACAAGTGCAAGGCTTCGATCAGTTCCAGGCCCTTGTTCATCATCGTCGCTGAGTCGATGGTGATCTTTTGGCCCATGGTCCAGTTGGGATGTTTGAGGGCCTGATCGCGGGTGGCTGCGGCGATAGCGTCGGCAGTCCACGTGCGGAAGGGGCCGCCTGATGCGGTGAGGATTACGCGGGCGATTTCGGATCGATTGTGCGGTTCAAGCGTCTGCATCACCCCGGAATGTTCGCTGTCGACGGTGACAAGATCAGCCCCAGAGCGACTGACGGCCGCCATGAACAAGCGGCCAGCGCTGACGAGGCACTCCTTGTTGGCAAGCGCGATGCGACGACCTTGCTCAACGGCCTTCAAGGTGGGCTGCAGGCCAGCGACGCCAACGATAGCGGCGACGGTACAGTCCGCCTCCAGGCTTGCCGCCTCGTCGAGGCCGGACGGGCCGGCGGCCGCACGGATACCACTGCCGGAGAGTTCAGCCTTGAGCGCACTGTAAGCGCTTGGCTCCGCGACAACGGCGAGCTTCGCGCTCGATGTGCGCGCCAGTTTCGCCAGGGCGGCTGTGTTGCCATTGGCGGTCAGCGCCTGAACGCAATAGCGCTCTGGCTCGCGGGCCAGCAAATCAAGTGTGCTGAGGCCGACGGATCCGGTGGCCCCCAGCACCGTCACGCGATGGGGGGTCGTTCCCGGCATGGGGCGATTTGGTGGGTTCACCATGTGAGCAAAGCTCGCGCGGGAGCGGACATGTTGAGGAGTGCTGCACCCGCTGCGGCGGCGATTGAAGCTGTCGCCAGACCATCGATGCGATCCATGAAGCCGCCATGGCCGGGAATGAGTGTGCTCGTGTCCTTGGTGCCAAAGCGGCGTTTGAGAGCGGACTCGGCCAGATCGCCGGCTTGTGCTGCCACAGCGAGGCCCGCACCTGCCATCATCAGATGGGCGAGCGATGGGCTCGGCAGCCAGCGTGCATAAGCCGCCCCGACCAGAGCGGCAGCCATCACACCACCGGCCAAACCCGACCAGGTCTTGTTTGGCGAGACACGCGGCCACAACTTCGGGCCACCGATGAGCCGACCGCAGAAATAGGCTCCGACATCGGTCGCAACGACGGCGCCGACCACAAAAAACACCGCATGCACGCCAAGCGGTTCATCGCGCCGCAGCCAGAGCAGGGCGATGCCAGGGAGTGCCGCAAACAGCACGCCGACGGCTGAAAGAACGCTGTGACGCCCAAAGCTGAGCAGTCCGGTCAGGATCGTGCCGATCAAGACGCCGAGGATCGCGGGACCGGCGAGGCCCATGCCGGTCAGGACGATGCCGGCGACGACGGTTGCGACGTGTGCCGACATGGCGGCGTCAATCTCGGTGCCGCGGACCATACGGCCCCATTCCCAGGCGACGACGGTGCCGACCAGCGCCAGCATGACCGCCAACGGCAGCGGACCAGCAAGGATTGTTGCGATGGCGATAGCGGCCAGGATGATGCCCGACAGCACGCGCGGACCGAGATCGCTGCCCACGCGCGCGCCGAGACCAGTTGGCTTGGGTGCCTTCACTGACAGCGGATCGCTCATTGACCGCTGTGCCTCAGCCGCAGGACCGCGCGACGCCGCATCGGGACCTGGTGGGTTACTCATGGGCAGATGTGTTGCTTTCCATTTCGCCCGACACTCCCCGGCATTTTCTGACGACTGGACGCACCAGCAAATCGGCGTTTTCCGGGTTAATCATCAGGCCATTGACCGGGTCAAGCCGCCGTATCGCCGGTCCCGGCTCCTGAACTCTTGAAGTGAGCGCTCCAGATGCTGCCGATCAAAGTCCGGCCAGAGCACATCTAGGAACAAGAATTCAGCGTAGGCAAGTTGCCAGAGCAGGAAATTCGATAGCCGTTCTTCACCGCTGGTGCGGATCAGAAGATCCGGGTCCGGGAGGCCGTGGGTATCAAGCGCGGCGGTGACCGTATCGGCGGTAATGGCCTCAAGCGGCAGGGTTCCAGCGGCGACCTGCCCCGCCAAGCGCTTTACAGCCTTGGCGATCTCATTGCGACCACCATAATTGAAGGCGATGACCAAGGTCAGCGCTGTGTTACCGCTCGTTAATTCAACGGCTTCGTCCATCAGCGCCAAGAGATCGGTATCGACGCGATCGCGTTCGCCGAGCATGCGGATACGGACGCCGTTCTTGTGAAGTTCGGCAAGGTCGGAGCGGATAAAGCGTCGCATCAAGCCCATCAAAAACGTGACTTCGGTTTCGGGCCGAGACCAGTTTTCTGTCGAAAAGCTGTAGATCGTCAGGAATTGTATACCGAGTTCAATCGCTGCGCGCACGGTGCGCCGCACGGCCTCGACGCCAGCGGTATGGCCGGCAAAGCGGGGCAAGCCGCGCGCTTCCGCCCAGCGGCCATTGCCGTCCATGATGATCGCCACGTGGCGGGGAATTTTGGTGCCCATCGCGGTCAGGCTCGAGGGCGTCGTCAGGTGGGTCATGTCAGGTCTCGGCGCCAGTCTCAGCGCAGGGCAGGGCTTCCAGTCGAACTGACAGCCTCAGGTTAGACTTGTTTAATTTCAGCTTCTTTGGCGACCAGCAACTGGTCGACTTCTTTAATCAGTTTATCCGTCAACTCCTGCACCTTGGTACCATTCTTGCGGCTCTCGTCTTCACTCATGCCGTCCTTTTCGGACTTTTTAAGCGCGTCCATGCCCTCTCGACGCACATTGCGCACGTTGACGCGGCAATTCTCGGCATATTTGTGAGCGAGCTTGGCAAGTTCGTTACGGCGCTCGGTGTTGAGTGACGGGATCGGCAGGCGGATCAAGGTGCCATCAATAACTGGGTTAAGCCCAAGATTTGCCTCGCGAATACCCTTCTCAACGGCCGCCACTTGGCTTTTGTCCCAGACTTGCACGGAGATTGTTTTGGCATCCGGTGTCGAAACCGTTGCGCATTGGGCGAGCGGCATCCTCGCACCGTAAATCGACACCATGACCGGATCGAGCAAATGCGAGCTGGCCCGGCCAGTGCGCAGGCCGCTCAGCTCCTTCTTGAACTGGTCGATCGAGCCGCGCATGCGCCGATCAAGATCGGTGATGTCGAATTTGGCAGCCATGGCGCTATCCCATTGTCTCGTATTGCGCTTAGAACCCGAACCAGGGCGTCGTCGCGGCACCCGCCCGAGCCGCACGGAGGGACAGTGCCACATTTGTGCGCTGTGCGCATTAACCCCGACGCCCCGGGCAACAATCAATCCAGTTCATTCGAATTTTGCGCAGACCGCAGCATCGTCGCACCCGCTGTCAGCCCGACACACGCGTACAAGTCGCCAAACCACGCAAGACCCGCCCCAGATTGGCAGGATCGTCAATCGAAAAGACCACTACCGGAATATTATTGTCGCGAGCAAGGGCGATCGCGGCACCGTCCATCACCTTCAAGTCTTTTGACAAGACCTCGGCGTAGGTGACGGTATCATAGCGCTTGGCGGTCGGATCCTTGTTGGGATCGGCGTTGTAAACGCCGTCAACCTGGGTTGCCTTCAAGATGACTTCACAGCTCATTTCGGCGGCGCGCAGAGCGGCCGTGGTGTCGGTGGTAAAGAAGGGGTTACCCGTGCCGGCGGCGAAAATTACAACGCGCCGCTCCTCCAGATGGTGCATGGCTTTGGAGCGCACGAAGGCTTCGCAGACAGTGGGCATGGGAATTGCCGACAGCACCCGCGCCTTGACGTTGAGTTCTTCGAGGGCGTTCTGGAAGGCGAGCGCATTCATGACCGTCGCCAGCATGCCCATGTAGTCACCGGAGGCGCGATCCATGCCTTTGGCTGCGCCTTGCAGGCCACGGAAGATGTTGCCGCCGCCAATCACCAGGCCCATTTCGAGGCCGTCTTGCATGGCGTCCTTGATCGCCTGAGCGAGGCCCATCACCGTTGGCATATCAATGCCGTAGCCGGTCTTCCCCATCAGCGCTTCGCCGGAGAGCTTGAGCAACACGCGCCGATACTTGAGCCCAGCTGCCAAAGGATCGGCACGTTTCAAAGCTGGCTGCGGCGTAAACGACATTTCGGAACTCCAGGGCCGGCGCGACTCAGGCATCTGCAGTGCGCTCAATACTGCGTTTCCGTTCGAGGTGGGAGAGGCCAAACCCGCACATATTGCCGCCCAACGACGCTCAAGGTGCTGTTAGATCGGCCGACACGCCGCCCTACGGCAGGCGCGGCCATCTTTGGCGAGGTCAGGCAGGACCTGATAGGAGTGGTTTTCCGTGCCGGCGCGTGCGGCGGGTGCCTGGCATTCGGATTGGCGCAACGAGGACCGGCGGCCCGTCCTCACGGAGTAAGACCATGGCCATCGCAACGCGACTGACTAAGCGGCTGGGGATTGTGCATCCGATCATCTCGGCGCCGATGGCGTTCGCGGCGGGCGGTGCGCTAGCTGCGGCGGTGTCGCATGCAGGTGGTCTTGGACTGATCGGCGGCGGCTATGGGGACGGCGCTTGGCTCGATGCGCAGTTCCGTGCGGCTGGAAATGCGCGGATCGGCTGTGGGTTCATCACATGGTCGATGGCGAAGCAGCCGCAGCTTCTCGATGCCGCACTGGCGCATGGGCCGCGCGCAATCTTCCTCTCGTTTGCTGATTCGACGCCGTATGTGGCGAAAATCAAGGCTGCGGGCGCACTTGCTATTCAGCAAGTGCAGACGCGGCGAGATGCCGAGATTGCACTTGATGCGGGCTGTGATGTGGTTGTCGCGCAGGGTGCTGAAGCTGGAGGCCATGGCGATAAGCGCGCGACGATGACGCTAGTGCCGGAGGTTGCCGATCTCATCGCGGCTCGAGCACCCAACACACTGCTGTGTGCAGCTGGCGGCATAGCGGATGGGCGCGGTTTAGCGGCGGCGCTGATGCTGGGGGCCGACGGTGTTGTCGTCGGGTCTCGCTTCTGGGCCAGCACGGAAGCCTTGGTTAATCCAAACCAACACGCCACTGCGCTTGCGGCAACGGGCGACGATACGGTGCGGCAGTCAGTTACCGACATCGCGCGCGGCTATGACTGGCCGGAACGGTTCAACATCCGCGTGGTCCGCAACGGTTTTATTGACCGATGGCTCGGCCGTGAGGACGAAATGCGTGCTGCTGGAGCGCCGGAGCGGGAGCGCTACGCGGCAGCGGTGTCCGCGGGAGATCCTGCTATTGCTGCGGCGATCGCGGGCGAGGCTGCCGGGCTGATCCATGCGATTGAGCCCGCGGGCGCGATCGTTGTGCGGATGGTGGCGGAGGCGGAGGCGCTGCTGGGCGGCGGTTGGCGGCGGACGGCGTGACATTGTCTAACCTTTGTGCTATCAAATATGATAGCATCGTTATCTTCAGCTCTTGGAGGGTGCTGTGGGACAGGTTCTGATCCGCAATCTGGATGACGAAGTCATCGAGACCTACAAGCTTAAAGCGCGCCTGAAAGGCACGTCAGTCGAGCAATACCTTCGCGATTTGATCGAACAAGGCGCGCCGCTGACACAGGCGGAACGCGTTGCGCTCATTGACGAAAATATGGCGCAATTCCCCGAACCCGTCCCGTCGATGACGACCGAAGAGCGACGCGAAGGGCTCATGTAATGGCCTCGGCCATCGTGGATGCTTCAGTTGCTGTCAAATGGTTCCTGCGAGAGAGTGATTCGGCCCGCGCCAGAGCATTCGGTGCGGGCACGTCGATGATGCTTGCGCCTGATTTTCTTGTTCTTGAGGTGGCGAACGCACTGCGCAAAGCGCTAGCGACCGGAACCATCACACAGGCCTATGCAGAGCGTTCTCTGGCGCGCGTGCGTCGCGTTTTCGACCCCTTGATCGAAACCGCAGCGCTGATCGACAACGCGTTCAGTGCATCGATTGCATTGCGGCATCCGATCTACGATTGCCTCTATCTGGCTGCCAGCGAACAGCTCGGGGTTCCGCTTATCACCGCCGACGCAGCCTTCGTCGCCAAGCTCGCTGGCACGCCGTATGCGCAGAACGTGGTCTTGCTCGCTAATTGGAAACCTTGAACTCGGACGTCCCCATGAACTTCACGCTGACTGAAGACCAGGCCGCCATCCAGGATGTGGCGCTGAGTTTTGCCAAGGAGCGGCTGGCGCCGCATGCGGCGGAATGGGATGAAAAATCGCACTTCCCGGTCGATGTGATCCGCGAGACGGC
>JANNEU010000040.1:0-1791 GCA_031379035.1 Hyphomicrobiaceae bacterium
GATGATGGTCGATGTCGGCTCGCTGCCGGCGCTGAAGATTCTTTCGAATGCCGCGGCCGTCATTGCCGAAGGCGAAGTGATGCAGCTCTCCGCCGCCAAGAACACGGCGACGACAGAAGACGAATACCTCGCCATCATCAATGCCAAAACGGCGGCGCTGTTCTCGGCGGCTTCTGAGGTCGGGGCGGCTATCGCGCAGCGCCCGGCCGAGGAGCAGGCCGCCCTTCGCTCGTACGGCAAAAACCTCGGCATCGCCTTCCAACTTGTCGACGACGCACTCGACTACACGGGCGACAGCGCGCGGCTTGGCAAGTCAGTGGGCGACGATTTCCGCGAGGGCAAGATTACGCTGCCGGTCATTCTCAGCTTCCGTCGCGGCAACGAGCAAGAGCGCGCGTTCTGGAAGCGCACGCTGACAGACGGCCAGATCAACGACGGTGATCTCGAAAACGCAGCCAGCCTGATGAAGCGCCACAAGGCCATTGAGGCCACCTTCGAGCGCGCCCGTCACTACGGCTCCATTGCGCGTGACGCTCTGGAAATTTTCCCTGATAGCGATGCCAAGCAAGCGCTGGCAGGCGTCGTGGAGTTCTGCGTGAGCCGGAGTTATTGATGGGGCGCGATCAAATTATAGGCCGACGTCCAACTGCCGCTTTCGCGCCTGCCTTGAAACGTTGACGTTGCCTCGTCTCGTCCGTATGAGTGAACCACTCCTGTGCCCCGCACTCCGCTGTCATCCTCGGGCTTCTCCCGAGGACCCAGGGTCCAACGGGTGCCAGTCAGGAGGGAGTGGTTTTACCCCGGTCAGCGAGGAATAGAGATCAACCCAGTGCGGGTTCTCGCGTTCGATCAGGTTAATCTTCCAAGCACGCACGTGATGCTTCAACGTCTTCTCGCGCTGGATGGCTTCGTTGATATCGGCGAACTCTTTGTACCAGACGAGCCGGTGCACCTTGTACTTCGCAGTGAATTTTGAACCCACACCCGCACGATGCTCTTCGACACGCTTGATGAGCCCATTCGTGACGCCGATGTAGAGCGTGCCGCGAGGTTGGCTCGCAAGACTATAGACCCAGTACGCGCGTACAGCGGTCTCTCCTGATTGGACCATTGCATTGGGCCGCACCATGGGTCCTCGGGACAAGCCCGAGGATGACACCGTTGGATGTTGCTAGGGTCGTTCCGCTCTTGATGAAATCGAAGAACGACCCTAGCTCATTGTTTGGTCGTGCTTCTTTCGGGAAAACCGCTGCGCACCCTCGGATCAAGTCCGAGGGCAAGCTTTTCCCGGAAGCACTCTAGGGCCACGGATCATTGGCACTACCTCGATATCTCCTTCCGGCCCATCTCGACGTTGGCGTCTTTCGGTCGGAGAGCGACGTGACTGGAGGGCAAGCGGACAAGCCCGTTAGCATTTTTGTGGCGCTACCGTGCACCCTAACCCTCTCTCCGCTGAATGGCGGGACGAGGGGCGTCTGTTCCCACTTCACCCTTGCCTTGCTTGCCCCCACTCCCCCATCACGCCGCCCGAATATCAAACGCATCATTCCACCGCTCCACGCGCCCCACGGATGGCTGCGGGAAGTGGGCGGTGCACATCAGGGTCGAGGTTTCGGCGAAACGGCCGAATAATTCACGCCGCGATTTGCCAGCCTGCTCGGACGAATAGTCCGACATCATGCCGAGTTCGGGATAGCGCGCCTGGATGGGCGAGTGGATCATGTCGCCGGTGATGACGGCGTCGGCACCAGCCGTGCCGACGTGCACCGAGAAATGATCGATGGTGTGGCC
>JANNEU010000227.1:0-26386 GCA_031379035.1 Hyphomicrobiaceae bacterium
CCTCGCATCGTCGATGCCGATCCGTGAGAGGATGACCGCAAGTCAATCGCTCACATAGGAGGGCCGACACATGGAAATCTTAATCGCACTCATTCTTACTCTCGCCATCACGCTCGCCATTGCAAAGGTTATTGCTACGCACTGGAAGCCCGTCCTTGGCACCCTCGCCGTCCTTTTGGTCATCGGCGGCATCATCAACCGCTTCGCGCCTGAGAAGCCGACCCAAGCCGTAGCCCTGGCATCCACGACAACACCAGCAGCGCCAGTCATCCAAGAGACTGACGAGGATAAGCGCCTTCGGCAAGTCGGTGAGCAGGCCAAGCAGGAACAAGCGGCAGCCATTGCACGTGCCAATGAGGCCGCACGCCTTGCCGCAGAGACAGAGCGCAAGCGTCTTATCGCTGCCAACCCTGAGGCGGAACGCAAGCGCCTTGAAGATGCACGGGCTCGCAGGCTTGACGCCTCGGAAGCGGCGAAGCTGACCACGATCAAGTGGCACATCGGCGGGTTCGGTTCCGTCATGGTTGTTGATCGCGTCGTCATCAAGAACGAGGGTAAGCGCCCGGTCGCGAACATCGTTATCGAGTGCGACTTGTCGAGCCGGTCTGGCGTGCCGATAAGCAGCGTTCGCTTCACGATCCGTGAGGTTGTCCAACCGGGCAAGTCCGGCACGTTCCGTGACCTCTCGGCAGGCTTCATCGATCAGCAGACCGGCAACGCCTCGTGCGGCGTGCGCGATGCCACGTACATCGGCGGGTGAACCTAATCGAGCCCGACCGGACCTATGGCATGATCAATCCATCATCCCCAACCAAAGCGAGGCTAACGCAATGCGCACTGTAAAGATTGAAGCCGCCATCACGTCGTTGATCGAGAGCGGCGACCGGAACCTTTTGGACTTGGCGGCACATTTGGTTGAGCAGTCGCCCAAGGGTCGGCAGCGTCGCGCGCTTCGGCAGATCGTGCGGGCCATCGACTGAGACGAGTTCGCAAAGGCTCACAGGGCTCGTCAGCAATGGCGGGCCTTCTTCGCGTCAAAGTGGCAGCCTATAGCTGTCGTCGAATCAGGGAGGCAGACGATGAAAGCAATCGTTCGGAAAGAGATCGAGAAGATCGAGGGCGTTACTCGGACGTGGATCGAGTGGACGTATGTGGATGCCGTGACAATGGCAAAGACGCTCGTCGTTGAAGTGGACTTCGATACTGATCCCAACTCGGAGAAGCACAACCAGCATGCTTTGGAGGAGGTCGGCCGTATCGCCAAAGACGCGCTGACGAACAAGACGACAATGGTGATCAGCAGCCTTCGAGTCGTCCCAAAGGATCGGCGATGACTAACGACACGATGCGCGGCACCTACTCGATTTGGGTGGTTGACGGAAGCGGTAGACACAAGGACGGCGGAGATATTGCCGACTGTGACCTCGCATGGGCCAAGACAATCGGCGAGGAAGTGTTTCGGTCGGTCGCGAGTCGTCGAGGCGAGTCAAAGCACCCGGAGATCAACCCCGCTACGTGGCCCTTCAGGGTTCAGCTTGCCATGAATGGGAGCTTGGTCGCCGAGTATGACGGCAATGCCTGGAAGCTGCTGTAAATCGTTGCCCGCTCACGTCGGCTCGTCACACTTCACTGCATCGGGCAGCATGGGCGCGGTGAACGGGCTCGCCTTAGCCTTGGCGTATTCATCGCCCCTGCATGCGCGCGCCAAGACGGCCCCATCTCAACCCGCATCTGCTCGGAAGTCGCGTCCTTGCAGTCGGAAGCCTCACGCTTTGATCGCATCTCTGCACTGAGTGGCACGGTCGCTCGGATCGATGGGGCACTGAAGGCGCTGGGCCGTCCTTCGATTGCCAATGCTGATAGCGCTGCCCTGGTTGCCGTGCTGGCAGTCTTCGGCGTTGCCGCGAATGCTGACACGTTGAACGTTACACTGATGCTTCTGGCAGTCGCCATCTTGGAAGTCGGTAGCGGCCTGTCGCTTGCGGTTGCTCAAGGCATGCGCCACGTGCCCGCCAGCAGCCTTCCCGTGATCTTGGCCCCAATGGCGACCACGATTGCTGCCACGCCTGTAGCCCTCGCTACGGTAGCCGTAGAGCCCAAAGCTTCGACCACGGTGAAGGCCGCAGCAGAGCGCATCCGCCAACTCGCCATGCAATCAGGCGGCACGTTGTCGGCTGCATCGAAGCGTGAAGTCGCACGCCTAGCTGATGTGTCCGCGCCAACTGCAGGCCGTGCGCTCGCGTTCCTCGCAGCATCGGGCGCAGTCGTTTCGAATGCCGATGGCATCGTGGTTCGCCTTGCCGCGTAAATCCCGGCCGCCACCCAGCGCGAGTGGCGGCATTCTTCCAATCATCGCACAGAGCGCAAACCGGAGTCACTTGCATGGAAACCATTCTGATCGTTCTGGCAGGTATCGCTGCCATCATCGCCATCTGCTTAGCGGCGGTGGTTATCCACTACGGCGCAATCGCCGCGTTCGTCTACTTCGCCGGTTGCCTTACTTGCAAGCTGTTCGGCTACTTCGACGCCACACCTGCAGTCAGCTTTTATGGGCCGATGTTGGTGGCGTTCATCATCATCGCACTCACCAATCCAAACCGCCGTGTCGTTGTGGCCGTCCGCGTCTGATCGAACACACAAGCATTGCTTTGCGGTTGTTCGAATCGATGTGATCTGGTAACGAACATCATGACAAAAAAGAGCCAGCCCAAACCTCAATCCAATGCAGAGCGCCAAGCGGCCTATCGTGCGCGGCGCGCTGAAACTGGTGAAGGCTCGCGCCTCACAACCATGGTTCATCCTGCTGTCACTGCAGGCTTGAAGCGCCTCTCGCGGCATTACCAGATAACGCAAGCCGAGATGCTGTTGCGCGTGGTGCAGGATGCAGAGAACGACGTTGTGCAAGGCATGAAATCTGCGGACGAGAAGAAATATTATTCGTGATCTGGTAACGTAGCGTTGACTCTATCGGCGTACATATAAGTCACCCCAACCGAACCAATGAGAAGCACCATGCGCAAACTCACAGACACCATCTCCCGCCGCGATCTCGATGCCGTGCTCGCCTTCTACGCCTGCGGACTGTATGACGATGGCGGCAAGCTGGCCAAGGAAGCACTCGCTACTCGGAAGGCTGCCAAGCGCAAGCGCGCCAAGGCAAAGAGCTTGACGCTCGCAATGGTGCCACGCGCCAAGGTGAGTAAGTCAGCACGCCACGCCGCACACTGATCAGCCCAAGCGGCATCGAGCACGCAAGAGCCATCCGCGCCCACGGGTGGCTTTGTTGTGTCGAGTGCCCGTGAAGGTAGAATCAGGCTATTGATGCTGTGAATTTCAAGAGGAAAGACTGAGCGATGGCGGACACACCAGCGACGATACCGGAGGCTGCCAATCCAACAAAGGGAGAGGCAATAGGCAAGTTGCTTGAGGCGTTTGAAGCGGCAGCAAAGGCCGATGACGATGGCGTTCAGTACTGGTTCGCTCGTGAACTTGCCCCCATGCTTGGCTACGCCAGATGGGAAAACTTTAGTGCGGCAATCGAGCGCGCAAGAATGTCCTGTACAAACAGTGGCGAAAATTGCAGCGATCACTTTCGTGATATCACGAAGCTGATACCTGCAGGGAAGGGTGCCAGACAACCAATTGCCGACGTTGAATTAACCAGATTTGCCTGCTACCTGATTGCCATGAGTGGCGATCCCGCAAAGTCGGAGATCGCTGCCGCACAGACCTATTTCGCGGTTCAAACTCGCCGCCAAGAGATCGCAGATCAGGCCGCTTCACAGCTTCCTCCGATGACAGAGGACCAACGGCGCGTGCTGCTTCGCGACGAAATGAAGACTCACAATAAATCTCTGTCCAGCGCTGCTGCGCGTGCAGGAGTGAAGACGCCGCTCGAATACGCGATCTTCAAGAACGAAGGCTACAAGGGCCTGTACGGTGGGCTTGATCGCGTTGGCATACAGCGCCGAAAGAGGCTGACCAACAAACAAAACATCTTGGATCACATGCCAAGCAGCGAGCTTGCTTCGAACCTTTTCGTCGCAACACAAACTGAAGAGAAACTGCGCCGCGACAACGTGCAAGGCAAGGATGAAGCTGGAAAACTTCACCATGGCGTTGGTTGCGAGTTGAGAGCCGCAATCGCCAAGATTGGCGGCACGATGCCGGAGAAGTATCCGGCCGTTGAAGACGTAAAGGAAGCGCGCAAGCGCATCAAGGCCGAAGCAAAAGAGGCGGCGAAGTTGACCGCGCCACCGAAAGAGAGAAAGCCGCCGAAGAAGAAGCCAAAGTGAACAGCGGCTATGGTTATTGCCAAGATGGACATAACCATAGCCATTCAGTTATTCGGCATTCCCGAATAACTCGCCATCACCATCCCGCCGCGGTGATGCCCCGCACTCGCCTTCATCTGGATGCACCTCGATAGCCCGAATGATTCGAGCGCATGAGCCCCACGTGAACCGCGAAGTCGCCAACGCCACCTATTCCGCCATCGCCAACATGCTGGCGCATTCACCCGAGCAGTTCGCGGCAACGATGGATGGGGCTCGCAATACCCACTGCCGATCTGGATGACGCGCTGGGCTGCATTCCCCGATCCGCTGCTATCGCTGTTGCGCGGTCTGACGGCTACTTGATCCGCGCGACGCACGGCTATTGGCTACTATTGCCGGATGCCTTCGATTGCGCGGACGAGCCGTTGCCCGCTGGTGTGACGGACTGCCGTGGCGTGAGTGTTCGAGCGGTGATGGGTTTGGCGATGGCGGCGGTCACTGTTGAAAACACTGCAATTGCTCGTTCTCAAAATTGTAGAAGCTGGTAGCGATCAACCCACACTTTGGTGGGGAGGGATGGCAATGAAGCTTCGGTTCGCGACTGCAATCTTGCTGGTGCTACCAAGTCCACCGGCAGTTGCCCTTAGCGATAGTTCGCAGATGGCACATAACTGCAACGTATCCGTTGACCATCGCCGCGCTTCCGATGCTGACTACGCTGCCTCTTTTAGCTGTATGTTTTACATTGACGGATTCGTGTCCGGATATCACATGGCGACGCCGCCAGGAGCCCGCTCGTTCTGCGTGCCGAGAGGCGTTAATAACGGCCAGTTGGTTAGGGTCTATTCGGCTTGGCTCAATAAGCACCCTGAAAAACTTCATGAGCCAAAAGATGCAACTGCAGTCTGGGCGCTGATGGATGCGTTTCCGTGCGGCTCGCGAGCGGTGCCAAAGCAGTAGCCGTCAGCCATGCCCAGCGCGCCCGGACCCGTGCCCACCCTTCTCGACCTGCACCGCACGCATCGATGGCTCTGGCTGCGCTGCCGAGCCACCGGCTGTTACCACTCTCGCGCCGTGACATTGGTGAGGTTCATGATCGTCTGGCGGCCCGATGCATCATCCGAGAGATTGCGGCGGCTATCACGCTGCAGCCGGTGCGGCGCGCTGGGCGCACAGACGTTCATGCCGTCGTTCGTCGATGCCGTCGTCGGGTATCAGGCGTGGCCGAGTGAGGCGGATGAGTTGCCGATAGGAGGCTGATCACGCCGCCGTGATCGTTGATGAGTTGTAGATGTAGCCTATTCGACGCGGCGGGTAAGATGGCGGGTATTTTGGTGTCTTCGCGGCTTGAAGGCCCGTGTTTGCTGGCTTCTGGAGGAGTTCGTGGCGGAGACGCAGGGATTCGAACCCTGGATACCCATTTCTGAGTATAACGCTTTAGCAAAGCGCCGCCTTCAGCCACTCGGCCACGTCTCCGGATGCGCAAGGCTATAAGAGTCTTGACCGCTAAATGCAAGCTTCGAGGTTGACCTTCAGAAGTCGTTCGGACCGACGCTCACATGATGCCTTCAAGGTCCATTTCCAGGATAGCCATCTGGAACTGATAGGCATCGTCATCGACCGACAGGATTGCGAGAGATTCCTCGGCAACGAAGACCTCGGCGCTGTCTTTGAGCTTGCCGCGGGCGCGGATCGACAACGTTTTGGCACCGAGGCGCTCACGAAGATAGGTCTGGATGCGGACCATCTCCGGCACATTCAAGGGTTGCGACTTTTCTTTAATGCTCCAGGAGAACTGGTAGACGAGTTCATCGTCCTCGTCGTCAAGGGTGATGACGCCGAACAGCGTGTCACCGGCATACACATCGGCGACATCGCTCTTCTTTGGTTGAGCGCG
The DNA here is from genome assembly GCA_031379035.1 of Hyphomicrobiaceae bacterium. Lineage (GTDB taxonomy): Bacteria > Pseudomonadota > Alphaproteobacteria > Rhizobiales > Hyphomicrobiaceae > JABFRJ01. The sequence goes on from JANNEU010000227.1 coordinate 6,175, forward strand.
TACCGACAGCGATTGGGTGCCGAAGGCTTTGCGCAGGTAGGTCTGCAGGCGGTTGATGATCTGCGGTGTCAGGATGTCCGACATGATGTACTCTCAGAGACGAAGGCCGAAATGATAGGTGTTGGGCCCGCTTAAGCCAGCCGTTCAGTTGCCGCAACCGCAATCGTCGGGCTCGACGCGCTGGTCCATGCTGCGGGCTGGCTCCGGGCAACCGCTATCGCCAACAATGCGGGCAGGTACGCCCGCCACAGTCTTATTGGCGGGAACGTCCTGCAGGACAACCGAGCCGGCCGCGACTTTGGAGCAGTCGCCAACACGGATGTTGCCAAGCACGTTGGCACCGGCTGCCAGTAGAACATTCTTGCCGATCTTGGGGTGACGATCGCCGGTTTCCTTGCCATTGCCGCCAAGCGTCACGTTTTGCAGGATCGAGCAGTTGTCGCCGACCACCGCCGTTTCACCGATGACGATACCGGTGCCGTGATCGAGCATGATGCCGCGGCCCATGCGGGCATTCGGATTGATGTCGACGCCGAAAATGCGTGATGATTGGCTCTGCAGGTAGAGCGCGAAGTCCCGACGGCCATCCTTCCAGAGTTCGTGTGCGAAGCGATGTGTCACGAGGGCGTGGAAGCCCTTGAAGTAAAGCAACGGCTCGATGTAGCGCGTGCAGGCTGGGTCGCGATCAAACACGGCCTGCAGATCGGCACGAAAGATCTCGCCGATGTCCTGCTTATGGGCGAGAACCTGCGTGAACATTTGACTGATGAGCCCGACGTCAACGTCGGCATGATTGAGCCGCTGCGCGAGCCGGTGGCAGATGGCGTCTTCTAGTTTGGTGTGGCTCAGGATGGTCGCGAACAGGAAGCCGCCGAGGGCTGGCTCACTGCTGGCGGCCATTTCCGCCTCGCCTCGGACGGCAGACCAGATGGGGTCGTGACTGGTCACGGGCCGGTCTTGTTTGAGCGCAGCGGGCGATGTTTTGAATGCCATGGGGGGCTCCTATGGGCTTGGCGCTGTTACGGAATGACACCCAACAGGCGTCAATGTATATCACAAAGAGCCTCGCAAGCCCAATGGTTGCATCGGTTGGTCAAGCAAGGGCAGCCATCTCCCCATCATTATTTCTTGATTTAGGTCGCTGCGATAGCGTGCCAGCACGGCTGCTTGATGGGGTGCTGTGCAACTCTGTTGTCGCTGCGCCGACCTTAAGTTTGATGCTAACATCCCTGCTAGTTTTCCAGCTTGGCGGGCCTGTAAGTGAAAGTGTGGCATGAGCTGGCTGGTTGACGTCTTTGCTCTGCTGACCGGTATCGTGCATGCGTTGGCTGCATGGCTGTATTTCTCGCGCGAGCCGCGCGGGTGGTTGTGGCCGGCTGCTTGGTTGGTGGCGACACTCGCTTGCGTTGCTGCTGCGCAGTCTGAGCCCATGGTGGGGTATGGCCCGTTCGCTGGGCTGGTCGCGCTGTGGACGGTGTGGTGGGTGCGCCTGCGTCCGTCCGTGACGCAGAACTGGGTGCCCGAAAATCGATACCAACCAACGGCCGAGATTGTTGGTGACACTCTGAACGTGCGGCATGTGCGCAATTTTGACTGGACTGGGAAGCGTAGCTTCATTGAGCGCTGGGAGGATCGGACCTATGATCTCGGCAAGCTCAATGGCTTAGACATGTTCGTGTGCACGTGGGGCGATCCGCGCATTGGGCACACGATGGTGAGCTTCGATTTCGCTGGCCAAGCACCGCTTTGCTTTTCCATTGAGACGCGCCGGGAGGTGGGTGAGAAGTGGACGCCGCTGGCTGGCTTTATGAAAGGTTATGAGCTGCTGATGTTGGCTGCCGACGAGCGCGATATCGTGCGAAGCCGCATCAACTTGCGCGGCGAGGATGTGCGTCTTTATCGTGTTTATGCCACCGATGAGATGCGGCTGAGCATTCTAACCCGCTATGTGGCACAGATGAATAAGCTCGCGCAGCGCCCGCGCTTCTACAACACGGTGTTTGCCAACTGCACGATTGAGATTGCGCAGTTGGTGCGGGCAGCTGGGCACCGCTTTCCGTTCGACTGGCGGCTACTGGTATCCGGTTATGTCGCGGAGTTCCTTTATGATCTGGAACTGCTCGATCAGTCGCGGACGATTGTTGACCTGAAGGCGCTGGCCGATATCACGGAGAAATCCAAGGTTGCCGATGGGGATGTTGCCTATTCCCGGCGCATCCGTGAGGGCATTCCCGACCCGCAAGCAGGCGAGAAAGCTATGGGGCAGAGCCGTCCCGTCAGTGATCCGGTGGCATAGGCGACCCAGACGGGGACAGGGTAGCTGTCCTCTGTTTGGCGAGCTATTGTCTAGAAATATTAGGGAGCGCGGCCTCGCGCTGACATCGGAGAAGCTCCATGGCGCTTTATGCGTTGGACGGTCACACAGTTGTTACTCCGGCCAGCGGCTGCTTCTGGGTGGCGGAGAATGCCACAGTACTTGGCAACGTCATTATTGAGGATGATGCGAGCATCTGGTTCAACGTGGTCATGCGTGGCGACAACGAACCGATCCGCGTCGGCCTGCGGTCGAACGTGCAGGATGGCGCGGTATTGCATACCGACCCGGGGTTTCCGCTGACGATTGGGGCGGATTGTACGATCGGGCACATGGCTATGCTGCATGGGTGCACGATTGGCGATGGGTCGCTGATCGGTATCGGCGCTATTGTGCTGAATGGCGCGAAGATCGGCGCGGGCTGTCTAATCGGTGCCGGCGCGTTGATCGGCGAGGGCAAGGAAATTCCACCCGGCTCCGTTGTGATGGGGGCACCGGGCAAAGTGATCCGTCAATTGACGGAAGCCGATCAGGCTCGCATGAAACGCGGCGCAGAATTCTACGTCAAGAACGGTCAGCGGTTTAAAATGGGATTGGTGAAGCAGATATAATGCCGCTCACTTCGTCCCGTGCAGCCCGGCAACTGGTACCGGCACTTGCACTGACGGTATGGCTCTTTTTGGATCTAGCGACATCCAGACGATGGGGTCGAGATAAGATTGGCGCATGACGAATTGGTAAGGCGTTTTGCTCCAGAGCTTGATGTCGCTCGTTTTGTTGTCGAGGATGAAATCGCCGTCGGCGGTGCGGGCGGTCAGAACGGCGTGACCTTCGCGTTTTTCGTCGAATACGACGGTCATGAGAAGTGCGCTGGGCGGCCAACCGGCTTTCATGAGGCGCTGACGCTTGAGCAGTGCATAGTCTTCGCAATCGCCTTTGCCGCTACGGGGGAGGGTCCAATAGTCTTCGATGCCGTATTGCTCGTTGTCGGTGACAGGAGCAATCTCAGCATTGATCTGGCGGTTGACGCGGTCGAGTTCAGCGAAGGCTTCGCCGGTGCCGGCGCGGCGGGTTTCCTCAAGCGTACCTTGTGCACATTCGCGCGCGTCGCGGCGGCAGAAGTCGGCGTGGCCGTAAGGCGGCGGCGTAACGCCGAAGACCCGCAGATAAAGCGAACCCTGTTCCTGCGCCAAATTGAGCGCGCGTGTCTGCTCGGCGGCGAGCACCGGCTCGACAGCAAACGTCAATGCCAGCAGAGCCGTCACCGCGCCCATGACGATGTTGGTAGCTATATTTGCTGCGATATCTGGAGAACGACGCATCACACACCTCACTCGACACACAAGAGCGAACACACACATTTTAAAGCTTTGCTGCCGGCCCGCCGATAGTCTGGGTTGGCGCGCAAAGGACCCACCGCTCCGAACTAGGGGGCGGGTCGGTACACGAATAAGAACTCGGAACGAACGGAATGCTCTCAGCCAAAGTAGCGGCGGATTGCGTTTGGATTCTGCACATCGACAAACTCAAGCGCGATGCCGCGCTCGTGATGCCGCACGACTTTTGCCTTGAGATTGCCAAGCTTGAGGAGGGTGCCGAGTTCGGGCCGCGCAACGGTCGCGATGGACGCACCGGAGATCGACATATCGATCACGTCGCAGGCAACCGTCAGGCCTTCGGTGAGAGTGAGGATCTTGTTGTTGCCATCGACGGTGATGCGCTCGTGGCGGCGGTTTTCGAGACCGGGCATCTCGTGTTTGTTGGCCAGAAACATCAGAGTGGCAGCGAGCTTGTCGCGCTTGTGGGTGGTCATCGTGAATTGGATCGCGAAGCCGCCGGGGAAGTGGCGCACGACGTTGCCTTCAAGGCCGCCGACCTGATCGAAGTAGGCGATGATTTTCTCGCCGACAGCAGGCTCGACGGGCGACATGAACGCGGCACCGCCGACCGAAATGTCGATCATCTTGCAGGGAAATTCGTGTTTGCTGGGGCGCATGAAGCGGCCAAGCATGGTGACAGCCACACGCGCATGCAGACGGCGGTCAGCAACGGCACGGGAGAAGGGTTCGGGTGGTTTGGCGGCAGGGGGAGATACGGACATGGGCGATCCTCGGCACGTTTGGGGTGGCGTTCGGGACCGCTCAGGTCCCGTTGTTCGAGCATTGCGCGCCACACACCTCGCGCAGGCTCAGTCTGCCTCCGGGGATTTAAAGAACCGCTAACTGGAGCGGTTGTTTTGGGACAGTTGGGGTCATTGTGCTGGGGGCAGCAGGAGATTAGGTTGACGCATTGCAACACTTTGTCAGGGAGCCCCCATGGCCACTGCGCCCATTCAACCTGCCGATCCCAGTGAACCGGCTGCTTACTTGGAGATGCCGCCGGAGCGGCGCGCGGGGGCCAAGGTGCATGCGGCGATGCTGAGTGCGACGATAAAGAAGGTGGCGGCGGAAGTGCCGTTCCAGGCGGACGTGGATGACTTCCGGCGGGTGCTGACGGCGGGGGTGAAGTGATGGCTCAGGTCAAGCACGAAGACTTGCCGATGATGTCGGGCTGCGCGCTGGGGCGGGCGATTGCGGCGGGTGAGATTTCAAGTGTGGCGGCGACCGAGGCGGCGTTGGCACGGCTGGACGTGGCGCATGAGCGCACGCATTGCACGATTGCGCGCGAGGGTGACGACGCGCTGGCGGCGGCGAAGGCAGTGGATGCGGCACGCGCCAAGGGGGCAAAGCTCGGGCCGCTGGCCGGTGTGCCGCTGGCGCATAAGGATATGTTCGACCGCACGGGCAAGATCGCGAGCTGGGGTGCCAAGATCCACGCGGAGAAGCCGGCGACGAGCGATGCGACCGTCATTGCGAAGTACAAGGCCGCCGGCGCGATTCAGATTGCGGCACTGCATCTGACCGAATTCGCGTTCGGACCTACGGGGCACAACTATGTGCTCGGGCATGCGCGCAATCCTTGGGACCCGACGCGCATTACCGGCGGGTCGTCAGCAGGCACGGCGTGTGCGGTTGCCATGGGCGCGATCCCGGCAGGGTTGGGTTCGGATACGGCCGGATCGTTGCGGTTGCCGGCCGCCAACTGCGGGATCACATCCATCAAGCCGACGTGGGGGCGGGTCAGCCGGGCGGGGGCCATGCCGCTGGCTGCGTGCCTTGATACGCTGGGCGTGATCGCGCGGCACGTCGAAGATCTGGCGCTGATGCTCGGCATTCTCGCAGGACCCGATGTGCGTGATCCCGCCGCGTCGAGCCTGCCCGTGCCAGACTATCTGGCGGAGATGGCCGCGCCAGTGAAGGGCCTGCGGGTCGGACTGGACGCCAAGGTTGCCGGTGAAGCGCATGCGGATGTGCAGGCCATGGTCGAAGCCGTGCTGGCTGTGCTCGGCAAGGCAGGACTTGAGACACGCAGCTGTCAGTTCCCGGATTGGATGACGCTGGATCATTTGGCGCAGGCGGTGCAATTGCCGGATGCGGCGGCGGCGCATGCGCATTGGCTGACGACGCGGCCCAACGACTACGGCCCGCAGGTGCGGGCACGGTTAGAGATCGGGCACTTTATTTCGGGCGTCGATCATATGACGGCGCTGCGTGCGCGCGGCACGTATCTGCAGCGGACGCTCGATCAAACGTTCAAAGACATCGACATCGCGATCTTGCCCATCACCGCCGATCCGCTGCCGACCATTGCGGAACTGGACGTGGCCGGCAGTCCAGCCGTGCAGGCGACGCTGGGACGCGTGGTCAAGTTTTGTCGGCCGATCAGTTATCTCGGCCTACCGACGTTGACCCTGCCGATCCCACGCTCAGGCAAACAACTTCCCGGCGGCGTCCAGATCATCGGCAAGCCCTATACCGAAGGGCTTCTGTTCCGCATCGGTGCCGCCTATCAGAAGCTCGTCCCGCCGGAATTGGCGCGGCCGCTTGAGCATTGAATTGTGACACAAGAGGACTCATGCATGCCCTACACTCCCTTCGATCTCACTGGAAGAGTTGCGCTTGTGACAGGCGGCAACAGTGGCATTGGGCTTGGCATGGCGCGCGCTATGGCGGAGGCCGGTGCAGATATTGCCATCTGGGGCACCAATGCGGCCAAGAACGCGGACGCCAAGGCAGCGCTTGGAAAAACCGGTCGCAAGGTTGTGACGCTCGAATGCGATGTCGGCGACGAAGCGGCGGTGGGTCAGGCATTCGCTGAGACAGTAAAGCAGTTGGGCCGTGTTGACGGGTGCTTTGCGAATGCCGGTGTGAGCGGTCGCGGCGGGGCACCGTCTTTCGCTGAGATGTCGAGCGATGAATGGCGCCGCGTGATGCGGATCAATTTGGATGGCGCGTTTTACACCTTTCGAGCGGCGGCCAAGCACATGGTTGAGCGGGCGAAAGGTGGCGACAAATCCGGTGGCGTGCTGGTCGGCACGGCGTCGCTGGCAGCCATCGAAGGCGCGGCACGGTCCGAACACTATGCGGCGACCAAGGGCGGATTGATCTCCATGGCACGAGCCATGTCGGTGGAGTTCGCGCGCTATGGTGTACGCGCGCATTCGATCCTGCCGGGCTGGATCGAAACCAACATGACAGCCAATGCCACATCGAACGAGAAGTTCACCGCCAATGTCATGCCGCGCATTCCGATGCGGCGCTGGGGCGAGGGTGACGACTTCGGCGGCATCGCCGTGTATCTCATGAGCAGTGCGTCGCGCTATCACACGGGCGATACGTTCGTCATCGACGGCGGCTATTCGCTGTTTTGAGCGCTTACCGCGCCGTCCAGCCACCGTCGGCATAGAGCACGCTACCGGTGCAGAATGAGGCTTCGTCGCTGGCCAGAAACAAAATCGCGTTGGCGATTTCGAGCGGCGTGCCGAGGCGGTTCATGGGTTGGCGGGCTTCAAGGCTTCGGCGCAAGCCGGCGGGGTCGGGCGCCTTCTTGAACATCTCGTCGAAGTAGGCACTGCCGATGGTGCCGGGGCCGACGGCATTGATGCGGATGTTCTGGTGCACATGATCGAGCGCCATGGCGCGCGTCATGGCGGCGACGGCACCTTTTGACGTGACGTAGGCAGCACGGTCGGGAATGCCGACGCGGGAGGTTGTGGAGGCGGTGTTGACAATCGCACCACCACCCTGCGCCGCCATGATCGGGATGGCGAACTTGCAGCCGAGGAACACGCCCTTGATGTTGACGCTCATCAGGGCGTCCCAATCGGCCTCGCTGGTCTCCACCACCGAGCCCTTGATCCCATAGCCCGAATTGTTGACCAGAATGTCGAGGCGGCCGTGCCGCTTGGCGGTGCCTTCGATCAGCGCGCGGACGTCGTCGGACTTGGAGACATCGCAGTGCTGCGCGCGGGCGGATTGGCCGAGCGTGCTGGCGATGGCTTCAGCGGCCGGCAAATTCTTATCCGCCACAATGACCGTCGCACCCTCCTCCACAAACCTCTTCGCCGTCGCCGCCCCGATGCCAGAACCGGAACCCGTGATGATCGCAATTTTATGTGCAAGGCGCATGAGGGCGGACTCCGGGGTTCTATCTCGTCGCGATCATTCTCACTTTGGCATCGCTCAGGTGCGCACAACAAGCAGCGAGTTATCCAGAGGCTTCAACAGGACGCAGAATGTCCTTGCACATGGTAAATTGTGGAAATATCGTGACAGGAGCTGGGAGCCGCAACGGTCTCGCATTGGTCCTAATTGAAGCGCGCGGCAGCTCTGCTGCGGTCACATAGATACTGTAGGCGGATGTGGATCAGCGCATGTGGCGTAGATTCGCCGGCATCCGAGATTTCGGGTTGTGGGAGGCGATGATGTTGAAGCGGCAATTTTGGGCGCGCGCGGTTCGGCATAAGAGCATGTTTGTTAATGTGCTGGCGTTACTGCTGAGCCTACAACTCGTTCATGCCACGCGAGCTTCGGCACAGGATTTAGAGGCCGTCGCTATTCCTGAAGCCATCGCGGCGGCGCAAGTAATTGTGCCTGTGCAAGCTTTCTCTAGTGGCAGTAAGATTATCGCTGCCACCGGGGGGGCGTTTGTCAGAAATGAAAATTTCAGCACGGTGAGGTGGATTCAAGAGCCTGGCGTTCACGGGGTTATTGTTGGTTCTTCAACTTACCATTCGGCTGGCGGCTTCACAGGAAATTGGTGGCACGTCAGTTGGGATTCTGCGCCGCCGAGCTACGAAGGAACATCGTCGTCTGATTGGGTTGCTGAGAGTGGATTATTGGCGGCTTCTGCCTCAGGGGACATACTGAAGCCAAATCTTTTTGGCGTAAATTATGCAACATCTGCCAATCGATTTTTCCCGACGTATGCTCCACGCGACGTTGGCGGTTGCTGCGAGATTGAGCCAATAGCAAAAGGGAATTGCACTTGGTATGCTCACGGTCGGATGTTAGAATTGGGATATAGCAAGGCTGAGTTGCTGAAAATTGCCCCGGTGGGGAATGGCAATGCAAACAAATGGACACAAAATGCAATCGCTAACGGGATTACTGTAAATTCAACGCCGGCTGTTGGAGCGATCGCCAATTACGTAGGAGGGAGCCTCGGGCATGTAGCTATTGTAGAGGCTTTGCATTCAGATGGCTCAATTACCGTAAGCGAGTCGAGTTACGTGCCAAACGGTAGTAGCCCGTGGGACTTTCAGTGGCATCGAAGAACCCTCAAACCATTGACAGGGGATACTCCTTTTGCAAACTTTATTCATGTTAGCCGCTCGTCGTCTCCAGTAGCTCCAACACCCACAGACCCGATAAATTCCATAGTTACGAACACGTTGACACCGACTCTCACTTGGTCCGGTGGCAGCAATTTCGGCTCATTACAAGTTAACGTTAGTAAGTATCCATATGGTCAAGATAACTTGGTGCACACTACTGTCGGCTACTTTGCTCCGGGAGTTTTGACTGAAGTTGTGCCGTCTGGTAAGCTAACCTCGCACACAAACTATCGTTGGGACATAACCGCCTTTTCTGGCGCAAATGGTACTGGAAGCTTTGTACGAAGTGACAACGCTTTCTTTTCAACTGGTGCGACTTCAAATCCAACGCTCTCAGTCTCTCCGGCCACCGGCCTCACTGCTTCCGGTCCGGCTGGCGGGTCATTTTCTCCGCCTTCAATAACGTACACGTTGACGAATACTGGTACAAGCTCGCTGAGCTGGTCTGCAACTCCCAGCAATACTAGCGTTGCGACGGTTTCGCCACTCTCGAGCACGCTCACTCAGGGTCAGTCGGTAACCGTAACGGTCGCCGTTGCCGGGGCGAGCCTCGCGGCGAGCGCAACGCCCTACACATCGACGATATCGTTCGCCAACAACAGCGGCGGTGCGGGTGCCACAACAAGAACCGTCAACCTCACTGTCAATGGTAGCACTCAGACGGCCAAGGCCGTCATGTCGTCACCGACACCAGGGACCACACTGACTGGGTCGTCGCAGATATTCCAGTGGTCCGCCGGAACCGGCGTAAGTGGTTACAGGCTCTTGGTCGGTGCGAGTGCCGGCGGCGGCGAATACTTCGGTCAGTCGTTATCAGGGACGTCTGCAACAGTCGTGGGGTTGCCGACGAACGGTCAGACAATACACGCGACGCTGCAGTCGAATATCAATGGATCGTGGCAGTCTGCTGCCTATACCTACACGGCCTACACGGCGGCGGCGACGGGCGTGAAGGCTGTCATGTCATCGCCGTCACCGGGCTCTACTCTCGCGTCCTCCTCGCAGGCGTTTTCGTGGACTGCGGGAACGAACGCAACCGACTACTGGTTGGACGTGGGCACAACAGCCGGTGGACGCGAGATTTACGGGGCCATCAGCAATGGAGCGCGCTCTGCCACAGTTACCGGTCTGCCGACCAACGGCAGCACGATTTATGTGAGGCTTTGGAGCAAGCTTTCTAGCGGCTGGGCGGGCAATTACATCGACTACACCTACACCGCCTCAACGGCAGTTGCGGGTGCCAAGGCGGTGATGATATCGCCGACGCCCAATACGACGTTGACGGGTTCATCCCAGGCGTTTTCGTGGAGCACGGGAACCGGTGTCAGCCAATATTGGCTGCAGGTGGGAAGCTCGTCGGGTGCGACAGATCTATATTACCAATCGACCGGCAGTAGCGTGACAACGACGGTCACCGGCCTGCCGACGAACGGTCAGGCTCTTTATGTGCGGCTGTGGTCGCTGATCAGCGGCGCATGGCAGGTCAACGACTACACCTACACGGCAGCGACGGTGAGCGCAGGCGCCAAGGCGGTGATGACGTCACCGGGCAATGGCGCGACGTTGACGGGTTCATCGCAGGCATTCTCGTGGAGTACCGGCACCGGCGTCAGTCAGTATTGGTTGCAGGTGGGGAGTTCTTCGGGCGCGACAGACCTATACTATCAATCAACAGGCAGTAGCCTGACAGCGATTGTCACCGGCCTGCCGACGAACGGCCAAACGCTCTACGTGCGACTGTGGTCGTTGCTCAGCAGCGGCTGGCAGGTGAACGACTACACCTACACCGCGGCGACCTTAAGCGCTGGTGTAAAAGCGGTGATGTCATCGCCTGTGAATGGCGCGACTTTGGCGGGATCTTCGCAAACATTCTCGTGGAGTACCGGCACTGGCGTCAGCCAGTATTGGTTGCAGGTAGGCAGCTCTTCAGGCGCGACAGACCTATACTATCAATCGACCGGCAGTAGCTTGACCACGACGGTCACCGGGCTTCCGACGAATGGGCAGACGCTGTATGTGCGGCTCTGGTCTTTGCTGAGCAGCGGCTGGCAGGTGAACGATTACACCTACACGGCTGCCACCGTAAGTGCAGGCGCAAAGGCGGTGATGACTTCGCCGCTAAGCGGAGCGACTTTAGCGGGATCTTCGCAAACATTCTCGTGGAGCACGGGCACCGGTGTCAGCCAATATTGGTTGCAAGTAGGAAGCTCTTCAGGCGCGACTGACCTATATTATCAGTCGACGGGGACTAGCCAGTCAGCGACTGTCACCGGCCTGCCGACGAACGGGCAAACCCTGTATGTTCGGCTATGGTCGCTGATCAGCGGCTCGTGGCAAGTCAACGATTACACCTACACGGCCGCCACGGTGAGCGCAGGCGCGAAGGCTGTGATGACGTCGCCGTCCAACGGCGCGACGTTGACGGGTTCATCGCAGTCGTTCTCGTGGAGCACAGGCACCGGTGTCAGCCAATATTGGCTGCAGGTTGGCAGCTCTTCAGGCGCGACTGACCTGTATTATCAGTCGACCGGAACGAGTACGGCTACGACAGTCGGTGGCCTGCCGACCGACGGACGGACGCTTTACGTGCGCCTGTGGTCGCAGATCAGCGGTGATTGGCAGGTCAACGACTACAACTATACCGCGGCGACGGTCAGCGGCGGTGCCAAGGCGGTGATGACCTCGCCGACCAACGGATCGAGGCTCGCGTACCAGCAAAACTTCTACTGGACGACGGGAACCAACGTCAGTCAGTATTGGATGTTCATCGGCACTACACCGGGCGGGTCTGAGTACCTGAGTTCGTCCATGGGTACCTATCCAGCAGCGCAAATCACCGGCTTTCCGTCCAACGGCCAGACAATCTATGTGCGTTTGTTTTCTCTGATCGGAGGGTCGTGGCAGTACAATGATTACGTTTACTACAATCCTTACCCGGGGACGGCGCTTGAGGGGACAACCACGGCTGAGCAGGTGCCGAAACTGACGGTTGCTTTACGTTGAGCTTGCGGGTGATTGCGGGCCGAGGATGAGCTAAGCTTCATCTTCGGCTCGCAATCATTTCTCAGCCTTTGTGCATACGTGCCCTGCTGCCGTTCGTGCCGCATTGGCAGAGGGGAGTGGCGCGGTCATAGGGGGCGGGTCTGCTGCTGCTGGTTTTGATGCGCCCTCCCCATGGATCTGTTTCTCGACATTCTGACCAAGGTCACCTTGCCAATCATCACGCTGGTGGTGCTGGGCTATGGGCTGCAGGGGCGGCTGAAGCTGGACATCGGCACGCTCAATCGTGTGCAGGTCTATGTGGTGATGCCGGCGTTCCTGGTGCACTTTCTGGCGTCGGCGAAACAGCCGCTGTCGGCCATCTGGCCGGTGCTCGGAGCCGGGTTTCTGCTGTTCACGCTGATGATCCCCATCGGGTGGATCACGGCCGCGATCTTCCGGCAGCGGTCGAGCCTCGGTCCGATGATGGGGCTGGGCAGCGGCTATGCCAACGTCGGGTTCTTTGGCATCCCGGTCGCGCAACTGGCGTTCGGCTCGGGCTCGCTTATCTACATGACCGTGATGACGGTGGTTGCGACAACGCTGATCTGTACGCTTGGTGTCGCGCTGCTTGCGCCAGCGGGGGCCAGCAAGCTCGGCAAACTGAAGAGCGCGTTCTCAACGCCCTTGATGCCGTCGGTGGCGCTGGGGTTGGCATTGCGCGGCTTTGATGTGGAGCTGCCGCCGGTGGTGTCGCAGCCGATGGTGTTGCTCGGCTCGATCTTCACGCCGTTGGCGCTCTATACACTGGGCGCACAGGTGGCCGAGAGCAAGATCGCGCGGTTCGAGGTCGTGCCGCAAGTGCTGATGCTACTGTTACGGTTCCTGATCGCGCCGGTGCTGGCGTGGGGGCTGTGCCATGCGCTGGCGTTTCCGCGTGACATCACCAACGTGCTGGTGGTGGCTGCGGCGACGCCAGTCGGCGTGCTGCTGACGATCTTCGCGGTGGAGTACAAGACCGAGCCGGAGTTCATTTCGACTGCCGTGGTGGTCTCCACGGTGCTGTCGCCGATCTTCGTGACGGCGTGGGTGATGGCGGTGCGGTTGTTGTGACGCGAATATAGGTCTCCATTGCTGGCTGAGGCCGCTGCCATGACATCGCCCGTTCTCACCATCGCTCACGCGATCATGCCGGCTGATATCGCCGGCGCGCGCATACTGTTTGCGGAGTACATCGCGGGACTTGGTGTTGATCTGTCGTTCCAAGATGTGGACGCGGAACTGGCCGATTTGCCGGGAAAGTATGCGCCGCCGGCGGGTGCTATTCTGATGGCGCACGGCCTTGCAGGCCAGCCTGTGGGTTGTGTCGCTCTCAGACCATCCGCTGCGTCTGGAGTATGCGAGATCAAGCGCCTCTATGTCAGGCCGGAGGCGCGTGGTCATGATCTCGGGCGGCGGCTGGCTGTGGAGATTTTGAGATTCGCCAAAGAGGCTGGATACAAGCAGGTCCTGCTCGATACTCTTGCGTCGATGCGGTCGGCGCAGACGCTATATGGGTCGCTCGGTTTCCAACCCACAGCCGCGTACTACGACAATCCCGTGCCCGGGACGATCTACATGGCGTGCGACCTTTAAGGGGGGGCCGTATGCCGCCGCCCAACGCCGAGAGCGTGTCTGGAATTGCCCCCCGCATTCCAGTGGCCTATTGTCCGCGCAATTGAACCGCTGCAGCCTGGCTCCGGAGCTCCTGATGATCGATTTCTACACATGGTCTACGCCAAATGGGCGGAAGGTGTCCATCATGCTGGAGGAGTGCGGGCAAACGTATGCGGCGCACATGATCGACATCAACAAGGAGGAGCAGTTCAAGCCGGAGTTTTTGAAGATCTCGCCCAACAACCGCATCCCGGCGATTGTCGACAAGGACACGGGCTTAGCGCTGTTTGAGTCCGGTGCGATTCTGCTCTACTTGGCCGAGAAGACTGGCAAATTTCTATCGAAAGAACCAAAGGCGCGGGCGCACACCGTTCAGTGGCTGATGTGGCAGATGGGCGGGCTTGGTCCGATGCTTGGACAAGTCCACCACTTTGTAAAGTACAACGCGGGCAAAGCACCCTACGCAGAAGAGCGGTTCAGCAATGAAGCCAAGCGGCTCTATGGCGTACTCGACCGGCAGCTGGCGCTGGCACCATTTGTGGCGGGCGAGTACTCGATTGCGGATATGTCCATTTGGCCGTGGATATCACGCTTTGAGTGGCAGGGCATTGATCTCAATACGTACCCCAACGTGAAGCGCTGGTATGTGGAGATTGCGAGCCGGCCGGCGGTGCAACGTGGCTATCACGTGCCCGTCATGCAGCCGTCGATTCCCATGCCGGCCTGATCATTACAATACGAAGGACTGACACCGTGGCTGCAAAGAAGAAGAACTTTTCCGGCGTCATCGCACCGCTGATCACGCCATTTGGAGACGATGGCGCGCCCGATCCGGATCGCTTCATCACGCATGCGGAGTGGCTTATGGCGAATGGCTGCACTGGGCTTGCGCCGTTCGGCACGACGAGTGAAGCGAACTCGCTGGGCCTTGATGAGCGGATGGAATTGCTGGAGGAGTTGGTCGATGCCGGGATTGATCCAGCGAAGTTGCTGCCGGGGACGGGGATGTGTTCGGTCACCGACGCGATCACACTGACGCAACACGCAGTGGAGCTTGAGTGCGGCGGCTGCTTGATGCTGCCGCCGTTCTACTACAAGGGGCCGAGCGAAGAGGGTTTGTATCGCTACTTCTCGGAAGTGATTGAGGCAGTGGGTGACGACCAGCTCAAGGTCTATCTTTATCATATTCCGCCCATTGCTCAGGTTGGCCTTACGTTGCCGCTGATCGGGCGGCTCAAGAAGGCCTATCCGGAGACGGTGGTCGGACTCAAAGATTCGTCGGGTGATTGGGCGACGACCAAGTCGATCCTGGAAGCTTATCCGGATCTGGAGATTTTTCCAGGTTCGGAGGCGTATCTTCTGGACGGGCTGCGTGCCGGTTCCTCTGGCACTATTTCGGCGTCGGCCAATATCAATGCAGCGGCGCTCTACCAAGTATATCAGAACTGGCAGAAGCCCGAGGCAGACGCGCTGCAGGCGAAAATCGGCGACGTGCGCAAGGTGTTTCAATCGCTGAACATGATCCCTTTTATCAAGGCGATTGTCGCGCACTACCGGGGTGATCCCGGCTGGGCCAAGCTGCGCCCGCCGTTTGTCGAATTGCCCGATGCGGATGTGAAGAAAGCAATCGCGGTGCTCGAAGCAGAGCATGGCTTCAAGATGGACTTTGAAGCTTCGGCTTAGCGGATTGTTAGGCGCCGTTGCCGCCGTCGAAGGGTATCGCGCGATGATAGCGGCCGGCTGAGTAGATCAGCGGCTCGCCGTCGCGGAAGCTGGCGCGCAGCACGCGGCCGATGAAGATAACATGATCGCCGCCGTCGATGGTGCTCTCACGAACGCACTCAAAGTGGGCGAGGCTGCCCGTTAGGACTGGACAGCCGCCATGGCCGATCTCGTGGTCAATGCCTGCGAGTTTGTCTGCGCGGGCGACGGCGAAGTGCCGGCTTAGCGCAACTTGGGCCGCGCCTAGAACATTGACGGCGAAATGGGGCGCGGTCTCGAATTGAGCGAATGAACGCGAGCCGCGTGCGAGGCTCCAAAGGACGAGTGGTGGATCGAGCGACACGGTTGAGAACGAGTTGGCGGTGACACCTTCGAGTTTGCCGTCGATCGCCTGGGTGGTCACAACCGTGATGCCGGTGGCAAACCGTCCCATGGCGCGGCGCAGTTGTTCGGTCGCCAGTTCTGCGCCATCGATCAGTGTGCGGTTGGCGGCCGCCGCGCCGAGCTGTTTTGCGTGGTCACGTCTGCTATCGTCCGATCCCTGCACGTCGTCGCCTTCTGTCTGCACGGTCGTCCGACCGGCTCTGATACCGGTATATAGGAGGTGGCTGGACGTGGCAGGACCATTATGGTCGCAACCCGGCGATAGTCGCTCGGGATTTTGCTCACATGCTGGGCCAGATTTACTTTCCAGGGTCGGTCAGACTTTGGGTTTGATCATGGCGTCTTGGTTGCCCCAAGCGGGCATCTCCTTGGCACCGGGTTCAGTCGGCTGAAAATCAATGTGGATGTGATTGCCGTCGGGATCCCAGATGTTGAACTGAACCAGGCCGAGGCCGGGCACGACGCGGACGTCATACTTCTCGCCCATGGCATCGAGCTTTTCTTTGAATGTCGTGAGACCAGTTGCGGCAAATGCGAAGTGTTCGAGTTTGGGGTCGGTGTTGGCGGGTTCATCTTTGACACCCACAAGATGAACAACCGGGTGTTGGCCGGTATAAAGCCAGGCGCCTGGAAACGGGAAGTTCGGCCGGTCGCCGTCGATCATACCCAGCACGCGGACGTACCAGGCGCGCATCTCGGCGACTTTGGCGGTCCGAACGTTGACGTGGTCGAGTTGTCCGAGCTGCATGGGTGGCCCCTGCGGGTTTGCGCTTTACTGCAACGTAGACCCGCGGGGCGGCGGACGCCAGTCTGGTGGATTGATCAGGTGGGCATGGTCACGCTCATTGGTTCTTGGATGTTGACAAATGAACTTCGATCAATTACTCTAAAGCCAGCTATCTCAGGATGTTAACAATGTTCATATCGCGTGCTCGATTGCTGTCCGATATTGGCCGCTGGCAGGCTCAGGGGTATGTGACTGAGCAGGGGGCAGCGGAAATTCGGCGTGATCTCGATAGCCGGAGCCTGGGTGCTGGCCCGACCGGGGCGCTCGCGGTTTTGGGTGCTATTCTGCTTGGGTTTGCGGCCATGAGCTTCATCGCTGCCAACTGGGCTGCGTTGTCGAAGCTGGCCAAGTTGACGATGATCTTTGGCGGCATCGCGACGTGTTACGGCGCGGCTTTCGAACTGTTCCGCCGCAAGCTCGACGTTTTTGCCCATGCTGCGGTGCTGGCCGGTGTTGCGCTGTTCGGTGGGGCCATCATGTTGATCGCCCAGATGTATCACATGGACGGGCATCCGCCGGACGCGGTGTGGCTTTGGGCGGTAGGTGCGCTAGCCGCTGGCTGGCTGCTGCGCTCGAACCCTGCGCTGGCAGCGAGCGTCGTGCTGATCTGCGTGTGGAGTTTCATGGAGACCGAGTGGGCACGCAAACAAATCCATTGGGGTTTCCTGCCGATGTGGGCGGTGGCTGCTGGCGGTATTGCGACGACGCGCTGGGTGAAAGGTATGCATCTGCTCGCCTTGGCGCTGAGTGGCTGGATCGTAGTGTCGTGCCTGCAGTATGACTCGCATATCGGGCGGCTGATGCTGGCGATTGTCGGCCTGACCCTGGCGGCCGTCGCAGCGCTGGCCGGTGACGTGATTGACAGGTGGCGGCGGATCTCGGGGACGATGTTGGTGCACGGGATGGTGCTGGCCTACATAGGACTGTTTATGATCCAGTTTCTGCCTACCGACTTCTTTGGCGGGTACAAGAAAGCCAATCTCTGGCTGTGGGGCGGCGGTACGCTGGCACTGCTCATCGGTGCCATGGTTGCTGGCTGGAGGACGCACAACACCCGCGTCGTCTGGCTTGCTTACACGGGGTTCGCGATTGAGATTTTTGCGCTGTATGTCGCCAAAATCGGTTCGCTGCTCGGTACCTCGGCGTTCTTCTTCATTACGGGCGTTCTGGTGATTGCGCTGTCGGTCGTGGCGTACCGGATGCGCGCCGAACTGGCGACGGCTTCAGAGGTGCGATCATGAGCTTGCTTCCCAATATGGCGGCACGCATTCCGGCGCTGTTTAAAACGAAGGGCGGTGCGCTGGCACTGGTGGCGGCGCTGCAGTTGGGTGCGCTGAGCTGGATGGTTGCTGAGCGTGTGGCACTGCTCAAGGGTGGGCGCGAGGTCGTGCTGCCGATTGTGCCGGTTGATCCGCGTGATCTGTTCAAGGGAGACTTCGTGCGGTTGGCGTATCCGATCTCGACGGTTCCCATCAGGCTCACCGATGGCAAAAACTTAGCTTACAACAAACGCGTTTATGTCACGCTCCAACCCGAGGCTGATGCCAGCTGGTCGGTGGCCGCTGTGGCTTCGGACTATCCTGGCACGGTTGCAACGGGGCAGATCATCCTGCGTGGTACGACGGAGTATAACAACCGTATCCGCTTCGGCCTCGAACGCTACTACGTGCCTGAAGGCAAAGGGCCGGCGCTGGAAAAGCTCGCGCGCGAGAAGAAACTGGCGGCAATCGTGGCGGTTGACCGCAAGGGCATTGCGGCGATCAAGGGATTAAGTGCGGACGGCCAGAAGATTTACGACGAGCCGTTGTTTTGAGTTTTCACGTCGGAGCTACCGATTGCCCTGCATCGGGGCGTTGGCCGTCCAGTCGAAGGTGCCTTGGTCGCGTTCTTCGACGGCTTGCTGCCAACCTTTGGCTTCTGCGCGGTTTTTGAAGTTGAGCCCTTCGGGGCTGTGCCGCGTGATGCCGTCGAACACAGTGGCGATCATCTGTGTGGATTGCAGGCCCATGTTGTAGAGCGCCTGATTGACCATCAACTTCTGCATCATCAGCTGATTTTGCGGGACGCCGGCCATGCGATGCGCCAGCGCGTCGACTTCTTCGTCCAGTTTGTCGGCTGGCACCGCCTTGAGCACGAGTCCCAGTTTCTCCGCCTCACGTCCGTCGATCTTGTCGCCGGTGAAGAGCATGCGCTTGGCCTTCTCGGGTCCGAGCCGGTAGAGCCACATTGCCGTTGTCGGACAGCCCCAGACACGGACGGGCATGTAGCCGATCTTGGCGTCTTCAGCCATGACGATCATATCCGCGCACAGCGCGATGTCAGAGCCGCCAGCGACAGCGAACCCGTGCACCTTGGCAATCACCGGCCGCCGGGAGCGGAACAAGCTCATGAACAGCTCGGTGTTCCGCATCATGAAGGCGTAGTCCTTCATGGGGTCCCACGGCATGTCTTGCGTGACGTTGTTGGAGCCGTTGGCTTCCGCATAGTAAGTTAGATCATAACCAGCGCAGAACGCACGTCCAGCGCCAGCGAGGACAATGACGTGAACTTGGCTGTCCGTATCGGCGCGATGCACGGCATCGGCCAACTCGCGCGGCACGTCGTCATCGATGGCATTCAGCACATCGGGTCGATTGAGCGTGATGCGAGCGATGCGGCCGTCACGTTCGTAGAGAACTTTTGGCATGTCGGCTCCAGATTCAAATGCGACATCGACGTTTGACTATACGACAGTCCGCGCAACGACTGGGCTGAAATTTTATCCGGCATTGAGCCTTTCCAACGCCTCGCGCGCCTTCGTCTCGATGAATGCGTCAGGACTTTTAGCGAGCGCCTTTTGGAAGCTGGCGATCGCTTCTGGGGCACGCCGCAGCGCCTCAAGAATATGGCCGCGCGTACCGTGACCGTAAGGGTAGTCCGGCTCCATCTCGATGGCGCGGTCGGCGTCGGGAAGCGCCACGTCAAACCGGCCGAGCCTGAAGTTGGCCCAGGCGCGGTTGTTGAACTCCGAGGCTTTGACCGGCTCAGCCATCAGCTCCAGCACGCGCGCGTAGTCGCCCTGGACGAGGTCTATTCGGTTGGCACGCTCATGGCAGATGGCGCGGTTGAGCACGGCATGAAACGATGTGGGGTCACGGTCGATGACTGCGGTGTAGTCTGCCGCCGCGCGCATGTAGTCTTTTAGCTGCAGATAGATATTGCCGCGAGACAGGTAGGCATCGATCCGCTCGGGGCTCAGCGCAATGGCCTTGGTGAAGTCGGCGACCCCGTGGTCGCTCTGTTTCAGTTTGGCCGCCGCAAGGCCACGCCCGTAGTAGCCGACCGAGAGCTTGGGATCGAGGTTTACAACTTGATCGAAATCCGGTCCGGCCTTGGCGGGATCATTCGCCGCCAGATACCGGTTGCCACGCGCCCAGTAGCTTTCAGTGTGGCCAGGGTCGAGTTCAATGGCGCGCGTGAGATCGGCGATGCTGCGGTCGATCAACCCAAGTTTTTCAGTCACATGCGCGCGGCCGCGATAGGCATCCACAAACTTGGGATCGAGTTCAAGGGCGCGGTCGAAGTCGGCGAGAGCTGCCTGGTCGTTGCCGGTGTCTTCGTGCACAAAGCCGCGCAGGCTCCATGGGTAGGCGGCGGCGGGATCAAGCTTGATCGC
>JANNEU010000050.1:0-25483 GCA_031379035.1 Hyphomicrobiaceae bacterium
TTCGTCAACTCCGAGCTTGGCCTCGGGCTTCCTCCCCACCCCGCATCACTGCGACGCAGTTGCCTCCGGCTCGCGGTTCCCATCACCAGGGCCCGCAGAGGACTTCCACCTCCAGCATCAACGCCATGCCTGGCACACAAAAACGGCGGCACCCCGCTGAGGGTGCCGCCGTTGAGCAGTTCAGACAATAAGTCGAGTTGCCGTTACGCTTTGGCGTCTTCCGCAGGTGCCGCCGCCGCGTCTGCCGCTGTCAGCAATTCACGCGCCTGCGCCACCCAGTTATTGGTTTCAATGCCGCCTTTGAGGTTCAGCACTTCATCAACGTTGGCGATATCGTCGCCTGAGAAGTTGGCAATCTGCTCGAACTTGGTGACGCCGACCGTGTGCAGACGGCCGACCAGCTGCGGCGTGATGCCCTTGATCGCACCCAGGTTATCCGGTTCGCCCTTCGGCTTCTTGAAGGATGTAAACGCAGAGTTGAGCTTCTTGGCGCGCGCATCCGTGCGCTCGAAGATGCGGGCAGCGCGACCACGGCGGCCGCGGAGATAGTAAAGCTTGGCGCGGCGCACCGCCCCGCGGCGGACCACCTCGATATCGGCAATGAAGGGCGTGTAGATCGGGAACACGCGTTCCACGCCTTCACCGTAACTGATCTTACGGACAGTGAAGCTCTCGTTGATGCCATGGCCCGAGCGCGCAATCACAATGCCTTCATAGGCCTGGAGGCGTTCAGCGGCCTGCTTGGGCTTTTCTTTGCCGGTATTCTTGGCCTTAGGGTCGATGATCACTTCGTCGATGACGCGGACCATGACTTTAACGGTATCGCCGGGGCCGAAAGCCGGGACGTTGCGCTTGGCGAGGACGGCGTCCATCTGCTCGCGCTCGAGCTGTTGGATGATGTTCATGGTTCTTATTCCTTGATTTTCCATGATATTTTGCAGAGGAACACAGTCGGCGTGCCAAATGGCAACCGCAACGTTCATGCGGCCCTGACGGGCGTCCCTGATGGGAAGGCGGTTGATTAGCCCGCTCAGCGCCGTTTGTCGAGTGCGACCCTTTACAGGTGGCCTTATGGCCAGATCTGCTGGGACTGCTCCACCACAAACCGCAACTTCGCCCACTGCTCTGCCTCGCTCAACGCGTTGCCATCCTCAGTCGAGGCAAAGCCGCACTGCGGCGACAGGCACAGCTGATCCAGCGGGGCGAACTTGGCCGCTTCATCCATCCGGCGTCGGATATCGTCAGCCTTCTCCAGTGTGCCGCTCTTCGACGTCACCAGCCCGACGACGACCCGCTTCCGGCCCTTGGGTAAAAACCGCAGCGGTTCGAAACCGCCGGCCCGGTCGCTGTCATATTCCAGGAAATAACCGTCATAGTTCAGCTGACCGAGCATGATCTCAGCGACCGGCTCATAACCACCTTCGGAAATCCACGTCGACCGGAAGTTCCCGCGACACACATGGGTCGTGATCGTCATATCGGCTGGTTTGTCGCGCAGGCAGGCATTGATGAGATCGGCATACCGGCTCTGCAAATGGCTCGCATCCAGGCCCCGCGCTGTCGCCTGCGCCAGTTGATCGGGCGAGCACAGATACGCCCACACCGTATCGTCAAACTGCAGATAACGGCAGCCGGCCGCATAGAACGCAGCGACGGCCGCACGGTAGGCAGCGGCCAGATCGTCAAACAGCGCGTCGCGGTTCAGGTAAGCGCTGGTCGCCACCGCGTGCGGTTCAAGACGGAAGTGCATGACCGTCGGGCTCGGGATCGTCATCTTCGGCATCAGGCGCGTGTGTGTCTTAAGATATTTAAAGTGTGCCAGCATCGGGTGATCAGCCGGAAAACCAATCTTGCCCGTGACGTGCAGTTCGCGCGGCCGTGTCGCCACGCCTTTGAACTGAATGTGTGCGCCCTGCTCGCGGATTACGACACCACTTAGACCACCAAAGAAATCGTAGTGCCACCAGGAGCGCCGGAACTCGCCATCTGTTGCAAGCGCGAGACCCACCGCCTCCTGCTGTTTGAGAATGTGATCAATCTCGCGATCTTCGACCACGGTCAGTTGCGCCGCAGTAATCTTGCCCGCCGCACGATCCGCACGCGCCGCCTTCAACGCCGCCGGCCTGAGCAACGAACCGACGACATCAGCGCGGAAGGGGGGAAGGGTCGTTGTGGGCATAGTGCACTCGCAACTCTCGGCAATCGGCAATCGGCAATCGGCAAAGGATTGGGCGTCTGCAAGATGTGTCAAACTCTGACACCCCGACTGCCGACTGCCCATCCCCGATTGCCGTCTCTTACGGCTTCTTCACCTGCGGAAAGGTCTGGAATTCGACATTGTAAAGCTCGCCGTCAACTTTTTCGACCTTGCGGACGTAGATGTCCTGCACGATGTCGCGCGTTGCGGCATCGATGGTGATCATCCCACGCGGGCTCTCAAAGCTCATGCCCTTCATGGCCGCGAGCAGTGTCTCGCCGTCAGCCTTACCGCCCGTCTTCGCCAACGCCTTGTAGATGAGCGCCATGCCGTCGTAGCCGCCGACGCCCATGAAGTTAGCGCGCAGTTTTGCTGACGCCTTCATGCCGTCAACGAACTTCTTGTTGAGATCCGACTTATGCGCGGCTGAGTAGTGGTGCGATGTCGTAATGCCCAGCGCCACGTCACCAATGCCGTTCAGGATGTCGTCATCGGTGATGTCGCCAGTGCCGATCAGCTTGATGCCGCTCTTATCCAGCCCGCGCTCGACGAACTGCTTCATGAAGACCGCGCCCTGCCCTGACGGCACGAACACGAACAGACCGTCTGGTTTCGCATCGGCGACGCGCTGCAGGAACGGCGCGAAATCGGGGTTGGCGAGCGGCACGCGGATGGCCTCGCCAACTTCGCCGCCAGCGGCCTTGAAGCGCTCTGTGAAGCCTTTCTCGATGTCGATGCCGGGCGCGAAATCAGAGACCAGCGTGATGACTTTCTTGATGCCGTTCTTCGGTGCCCAATCGGCAATGCCAACCACCGTCTGCGACGTCACTTGGCTGGTGCGCACAATGTAGGGCGACCGATCAGGGATCACGGCGGTAGCCGCTCCCATAACGACCATCGGCACTTTCGCTTCGGTGGCCACCGGGGCGGTGGCCATGGCGAGCGGCGTCAGGCCAAACCCGGCGATGACAATCACTTTGTCATTGGTGACGAGTTCAGCAGCGAGGCGCTTGGTGGTGTCGGCGACGTTGCCGTCGTCCTTGACGATCAGTTCGATCTTTTTGCCGGCAACGGTATCGCCGTTGTGCGCCATGTAAAGGCGGACGGCGGCTTCGATCTGGCGACCCGTGGAGGTGAATGGTCCTGTCAGCGGCAGGATCAGACCCACTTTGACGGTCTCTTGAGCGTGGGCGGCACCCGCAGCGAGGACGACAGTGGCACCAAGCAACCCGGTTGCAGTGCGTCTGGAAATGGACAGGTATTTGGTCATGGCAGTCGTCTCCCTCGGCCGTCCCAGTGCGTCTGGCGGCTTGTCTTTTCTCGGAGGAGGAAGCCGGGAACCCGGGCAGGCGTCAATGGGGAAATGGTAGCAGCGACGCGATGGTCCAATCGGCAATCGGCAATGGTCAATGGACCGAACGCGCAACGCCTCAGCGAACGACCCCGCCTACTATTGCCCATTGCCCATTCACCACTCCCCCCTTCCGTCCCCTCACAGCCAACGCCGAACCTTGGATTTGTAGGCGAGGTATTCGCCTCCAAATTTGGCCGCGAGATAAGCCTCCTCGCGCTCAATGGCGAGCTTGGTCACGGCGACCATGGCAACCGGCAGCACAAAGAAAAACCATAGCTGGTCGAGCGCCAAACCCAGGCCGGCCAGGCCGAGGCTCATGGCCAGGTACATGGGGTTTCGCGTGTAGCGGTAGACGCCGCTGCTGACGATGGCTGTTGTTGGCTCGGTCGGATGCACAGCTGTCCCTGCAGCCTTGAAACGCACCGCGGCGAGGGACACGACAATCAGGGTCGTTAGCCCGAGCAGGATGCCGGCCATCATCACGACCATTCGCAGCTCCGCCGCTTCGAACCGCCAGGGCGTGAACCAGGATAACCCGCCGGCCACCACCGCAGCGGTGCCGTAAATGACCGGTGGCCATCTGAAGGGGCTTGAAGCGTCGCGGGAGCTGCTCATGGCATCAATAGTACCGGTCTGGCTGGGCTTTCAGCAACCCTATGCCAACACACCCGTCCAATTGAGGTGGCTCAGCCGCCTTGGACGACCACTCTATTGCGTCCGCGCACACATCGTGAATTCGCCGCCAAGGATGCGGCCACGAAGGCCATCGACCAAGGTCGAGACGTGCTGCTCGCCATAGCTGCCAACCAGATCGGTCAGGGCGGTGTAAAGCGCCGCATAGGCCATCAGTTCGGGAGAGACGCCAGCATCCGCACCCTCCTCCCACGCTTCCAAAATGAACTGCAACGCGCGCAGACTTTCGTCGCTGCTCTTTTCGAGGCCTAGTCCTGCCATGACAGTATTCCTTCACACACAAACGGACACGCAAGGCAGGCGCTGAAATGCCTTCGCCACCATCGTCCGGAAAAGCCAACGACAGGTGCCCTAGCACGCCTAGCAGCAGCGGTGCGCACTACAACAATTCACCGTAAACAAGCCGCAAAATTGCGATGCAGCACAACAGAGTCAAACTGAGAAATCACTGCACCACAATGGTTTATGGCCATTCACAAAGACTGAGTTCACCCACGCGGTGATCCATCACCGGCGAGCCGAACGAGGGTTTCTTCGCGCCATGCGGCGAAACGCCCAGCCGCAATAGCGGCCCGCATCGCCGCCATGAGTTCCTGATAGAAAACAGTGTTCGCCCACGACAGGACCATGGCCCCGAGGTATTCCTTCGACTTCAACAGGTGATTCAAATACGCGCGCGAAAAGTTGCGAAACGGCGGCGACTGACTTTCGGGGTCGAGGGGCCGCAAGTCCTCGGCATGCTTGGCGTTTTTGATGTTAACCCGGCCGTTCCAGGTAAACGCAAGGCCGTGGCGGCCAGACCGGGTCGGCATCACACAATCGAACATATCGACGCCACGGGCGACGCTCTCGATGAGGTCTTGAGGCGTCCCCACGCCCATCAGGTAGCGCGGTTTGTTGGCGGGCAAGTGCGGCAGCGTTTCTTCGAGCACCCGCAGCATGATCTCCTGGCCCTCGCCAACAGCAAGACCACCAATGGAGTAGCCGGGGAAGTCGATACCCACGAGCCCTTCAGCCGAGCGCTTGCGGAGGATCGGGTCGGTGCCACCTTGCACAATGCCAAACAGCGCCTGCCCTGGTGCGCTGTACTGTTCGAACGCGCGCTTGGAGCGCTCCGCCCAGCGCAGCGACAATTCCATCGCGCGCTCCATTTCCTTGAATTCCGCCGGCAGTTCGATGCACTCGTCGAGTTGCATCTGGATGTCGGAACCGAGCAAACACTGAATTTCGATGGACCGCTCCGGCGTCAGCATGATGCGCGTGCCGTCAAGATGAGATTGAAATTGCGCGCCCTCCTCGCTCATTTTGCGGATCTTGGACAGGCTCATCACTTGGAAGCCGCCGCTGTCGGTGAGGATCGGCTTCTGCCAGCCCATGAACGTGTGTAGCCCGCCGAGCCGGTGGATACGTTCCGCGCCGGGCCGCAGCATGAGATGATAAGTGTTGCCCAGCAAAACGTCCGCTCCAGCGTCCGCAACTTGATCGAGATACACAGCCTTCACCGTTGCCGCCGTGCCGACCGGCATAAACGCTGGCGTGCGGATCGTGCCACGCGGCGTGATCACCTCGCCGAGGCGTGCTGCGCCGTCATCGCAGATGTGGCGGAATTTGAAGTCAGGTGTCATGCAGCAACCACTAAGGCAAAGGGCTTGGCTGGCCTCCTGCCCGAACCTGCTGGCGAACACAACTGTGCGTGTGCGATTGCCTAGACGGCACGGCCACCGATCCAAGCGCCCAGCGGACGGAATTCGTCCGTGAAGGCGATCAGATCGGCCGCAAACCCCGGCGCGATGCGGCCATGCGTAGTCTCAAGGCCGAGCAAGCGCGCCGGCGTGCGGGCGGCCATCACCAGCGCATCTTCCAGCGTCGCGCCCATCATTGCCGTGGCATTACGCACGGCCTCCAGCATGCCGAGGTGCGCGCCGGAAAATCCGCCATCCGGCGCGGTGAGTTTGCCGTCGATGAGTGTAATCGTCCGCCCCTGCAGATTGAACACCGGTGACGCTGAGCCAACCGTGGGCATGGCGTCCGTGACCAGTGCGAGGCGATCCCGCCCGATGACCTTGAAGGCGGTCCTGAGGTTTGCCGGCGTCACGTGCAGCCCATCGGCGATGATACCGGAGATCAGGCGCATATCGTCAAACGCGGTGCCCACAACGCCCGGCGCACGGCCCGTCAGTTGGCTCATCGCATTGTACAGGTGCGTAACACCGGTCGCGCCGTCGTCACACGCTGCACGCACCTGCTCGGCCGTCGCATTGGAATGACCAATGGCGACCTTAATTCCAGCGGCGACGAACTGCCGTATCAGCCCCGGCGGCACGCATTCGGGCGCCAAGGTCACCAGGACCGGCAGAACTTTTGCCATGTCAAAGATCGCAGCGAGATCGGCCGCGAGCGGCACGCGAATGAACTCAGCGGGATGCACGCCCTTGGCTGCGAGGTTGAGGAACGGTCCTTCGAGATGCAGGCCCAGCACGCCGGGTATCTGCGCAATCTCCAGCGCCGCAGCCGCAAGGTCTTGCAGCGTCTGTGGATGATCGGTGATGAGCGTTGGCAGGAAACAGACCGTGCCTTGCGCACGGTGGGCTGCGAGCATGAGGCGGACGGTGGCAGCATCCGGCGTGTCGTTGAGCAGTGCACCACCGCCGCCATTAACCTGCACATCAATCAGGCCCGGTGCCAGGATCGCGCCGTCCGGAACAACGTAACCCTCTTGTGGCCCAGCACTGGTGGCCTCTACACGGGCAATACGACCGTCCACGATAGAAATCGCAGACCGGCCGAGCCAACGCTCACCGTCAAACACGCGGTGCGCAACGATGACATGCGGCGAAGCCTGGGGCGTGGCAGTTGACATCATCGGACGGCTGACCTCGGCTTGCGGGCACAGGCACCATTAGGCGCGACAATCGCAGGCGGCAAGCGCTGACGGCCCTGTGTTGCACCCCGTGTTGCATTTGCCGTGCGCCTCGCTTACCTCTCGGCCACTGTCATTTGCGACGAGCCCTCTGTGCCAGAGCCCAAGACTTACACCAGCATCGGCGTGATCAGCGGGACGTCCATGGACGGGATCGATGTCGCGCTGATGCGCACAGACGGGCACCGTGTTCTGTCAACCGGGCCATCGAGCATCTCGCCCTATGAGCCCGCGTTACAGCGGCGGCTGGTCGATGTCGTCGCCGACCCGGCGCGCGCCGAACATAATCCGCTGACGTTGCTTGAAACAGACGTCACCGTGGCGCACGCAGCAGCTGTTCTGCGCTTGCTCACGGAGAACCAAATCAACGCACGTGAGATCGATATCGTCGGGTTGCATGGCCAGACCATTCTGCACAAGCCGCAGCAGCGTTTGACACGGCAGCTGTGTGACGGGGCAATGGCTGCGCGGCTGATCGGCATCGATGTAGTGAACCGCTTCCGCCATGCCGATGTGGCGGCCGGTGGCGAAGGCGCGCCACTGGTGCCCATCTATCATCAGGCGTTGGCAACGAAACTGGCGCACCCTCTTATGGTGCTGAACCTCGGCGGCGTCGGCAATGTCACTTACATCGACGGCGAGACTGTCATCGCGTTCGACACCGGACCGGCGTCCGCGCTGATCGACGACTTCATGCGCCAACGTCGGGGCGTGCCATTTGATCAGGACGGAGCCTTGGCAGCCACCGGTCAGATCGATCACACCGTTCTCGCCGCGCTGATGTCCGATTCATTTTTTGACCGTGCGCCACCCAAGTCTCTTGATCGACAAGCGTTTCACGCCTGTACCGCGATGATCGAGCCTCTCTCGGATGCCGATGGTGCGGCCACGTTGACCGCCTTTACAATCCAAGCGACGGCAGCGGCCTTGCGGCATGCCCCGCGCGTACCGGCGCGATGGTTGGTCGGTGGTGGCGGCCGGCTCAACGGCGCGCTTATGCGTGGCCTCTCGCAGCGGCTTGGAGTGCCGGTGGATCCGGTTGAAACCGTCGGTTGGAATGGTGATACATTGGAAGCCGAATGCTTTGGATTTCTAGCCGTGCGATCGCTGCTCGGACTGCCATTCAGCCTCCCATCGACCACCGGCGTTCCCAGCCCCATGACCGGAGGCGTGCTTTGGCGCGCGCAATCAGCTTGAAACGTGTGCTCAGCATCAGTCTTGCGGCTCTCGCGACCGCAAATGTGGCCTATGCCCAGAAAACCGTTGTACCGCAGGCGCAGTCATCGACCGTGCCGTTAGCGGACGTGCTCACGATTGCCAAACCCTATCCGAACCTGCGCCAGGAAATCCGGCTGGCGCGCATTGCCAGCCCAGCGCCGGCTGCGGCTCAGCCGTGCACAGCCCGGCGCCTCGGGCCGGAGTGGGCGTTGCTCGCGGGGCGAACAATCGGCCCCTATCGCTGCCGCATCGGCGAGCGGGTGTTAGATATCACGACAGCCGTCACCTTCTTTGACGCGAGCAAGCACAAGATCGCCAGCGACGCGCCGCAGGTGACGAGCAAAGCAAAAACACTGTTGGAATCGCGCCTCGTCTGGCGCTGGCTGTAACAGGTGGAGACCCGCCGATGACTGACGCCACACCCGCTGTTCGCGTGCGCCGTCTCGAAGCACGCGACAAGGCCGACTGGGTCCCCTTGTTCAAGGGCTATATCAAATTCTACAAAGCATCGGTCGCCGACGACGTCATCGAAGAGACTTGGTCACGACTGCACTCGGACCAAGAGGGCTTCCATATCGGCTTTGTGGCGGTCGATGCGACCGACACGCCCATCGGGCTCGCCCATGTCCTGCTGCACCGCTCGACATGGTCCAAGACCTGGTATTGCTATCTCGAAGACCTGTTCGTACGTCCCGATATCCGCGCCAAGGGGATTGGCCGTGCGCTGATCCACGCCGTCTATGCCCACGCCGATGCGCACGGTGCCACCCGCACCTATTGGTCGACGGAGGAGTGCAACTATCGGGCACGCGGCCTCTATGACCAAGTGGCGGCAAAGTCACCGTTTCTGCAATACCGTCGCTAACCGGATAGGACTTACGCGACTCATGATACTGACCCCGCACCTGGACGGCGCTGCCCGCGGCCGCCGGAACGAGGTCCTGCACAATGCACGCCGTCGAAGTCCGCAAATCTGTGCTCCACGCGCTTCTGAGACGTTGGTTTCTGTTGGCAGGCCTGGTACCTGCGGCGGTGGGTGTCGCGCAAGGCCGGGCCGTTGCCGCAGGCTGCACGGTTCCCGAACCAGCCATGGCGCAGGACCTGTTTGACGATTGGAACGCTGCCCTCAAGACACAGCATCCTGATCGTGTGACGCGATTGTTTGCGGCAGACGGCGCACTCCTCGGTTTTGCCTCGCCGGTGGCGCGCGCGGGTTACATGCCAATCCGCGACTACTTCCTCTATTTCCTGCAGTTTGAACCAAAGGCACGCGTCACCGACCGCAAAGTCGAGACCGGCTGCAATTTCCTCATCGACCACGGGACATACGTCTGGACATTGAAGTCGCGCACCACAGGCGCAACGGAAACCCGCGAAGCACGCTATCGCTTCATCTATGAACTCTCCGGCGGCCAATGGCGGATTGCACAACACGTCGATGCACTCGCAGGAACCGCCGTGATTGCTGGGTTTGCCGTACCGCCGCCGCTAACACCCCGCGTTGCCATCGTCGACGGATCGACAGGTGCCGCCGTGGCAGGCTTCGTCAAGCGGATCGAGCCAGCGCCGCCGCAGTCTGCGCCCGCACGGTTGCAGGGCCCAGCCACCAAACCGAGCAGCCGTGAGAGCGACGATACGCCGGAGGCGGGATCGGACACCGCAAGTGCATCGAAAAACCGGCCACGCACGACACCAAAGCGATCACCCGCTGAACCGCGCACGCCCGAGCGCTTCAGCCCCGATAGACTTTATCGCGATGCTCTATGAGATCACCGGCGCTATTTCGCACGGTCCGGATAACTCTTCGCCATCCCGTCGCGCACGTCGTTCTGCATGCCGTATTGCGGGAACGGGTAGCGTAGGCCGTTCTTGGCGAGCGCCTCCATGCCGCTGATCGCCTTGGCGATGTAGCTCGGCGGCAGCGCCATCAACATCTCATCATCCAGCACACCGCCATAGCGGCGCTCCGCGAAGCACGGAATTGAGAGCGACGGCTCACGTGTCACCAGCGCGCGGCCCCAACTGTCAGCACAGGCCGTCTCACCCACCACACTCCAGTCGAAACGCTTGTAGCCGACGTATTGCAGGCCATTGATGAAGTACATCATGGCACCAGGCGTTGCGTAGAACAGCGCGATATCGGGGTCGGCGAGACGCCCGGTGGCGAGCGGTCCCACCGCCAGCGCCTCGTATTGGCCGTCGGGTACGCAGTTGAGCGCCGCCTGCCGAGCCCCGGCATCCTCCAGCGTGCCATGCCAGACACCGACGGTGTGTTTACCGGAGCGCCAACTCTCGGACTTGGCATTGCCGAGGCCGACCACCGCCCGGCACTGATCGCCGACGAGATTTTCGGATGTAATCCCGACCGTCCAACCGAGCCGCGCCGCCTGCCCGACGATCTGATCGAGCGTATGCACGGTCTTCGGCCGCCGGATCTTCGGGATCGCCTCCATGTCCGCTGCGCGCTCGAACAGCTTCATACCAAACGGTTGCGTCCGCAGCTTCAGCCAGCGCTCCAAGTCCGCTGCAAGGCGAGGAAGCGATAGGGTGTCGGTGGGCGTTGTGAGGGTCAACGGAGCGGGCATGGTTAGTCTCGGCAGCAGGAGGTGCGGAACGCTGGATCGTTGTCCCATGGACGTCCAGCCGGTCAACTGAAACTTTTCGCCAGCCAGATCGTAGTTTACCGGATACCAGGGCTCCGCAGATTGATACAGTCATCACGTCCCGGAGTGGCCGCTTCGGACGCGCAGGTGCCGAATGTCTGTAGGGATGCCGAGGTTCAAGCAGGTAAAAGGGTATCGACGCATGGCAACCATCCGAGCCAATCTCCGCGTGCTGTTGTTTGCGATCCTTACCGCTTGCGCCCATCCAACCGCTTCCGATGCCCACGAAATCCGCCCGGCGGTGGTAACGATCATGGCCGCGCCAGACGGTGGCTACGAAGTCGTCGTGGCACTCAACATCGAAGCGCTGCTGGCGGGCATCGGGCCGCAGCACCGCGACACCAACGATGCGCCGGAGACGCAAACTTACAATCTTCTTCGAAAACTGACGCCTGACGAGTTGCGCACGAGACTTACGGCATTTGCGCCGCGCTGGCTTGATGGCGTCCGCCTTGAATTCGATGGCGTACGCGCTCAGCTCAACGTCGTGGAAGCAGCAATCCCTGCCATCGGCGATCCAGCGTTGGCGCGGATTTCAAACATCCGCTTGGCTGGAAAACCGCCGTCGCCTGTCAAAACGCTGCGTTGGACCTATGCGCCAGAGTATGGATCAAGCGTCGTCCGCCTGCAGCGGCCCGGCCAGGAAAACCTGGAACTGGGTTGGCTCAAGGACGGGCAATCGAGCGGCAGCATCGATCTGCAGGCAACAACCACACGAAGCACGCTGCAGAAGTTCTTCCAGTATGTCTCGGTGGGATTTGTCCACATCCTACCGCAGGGTCTCGACCACATCTTGTTCGTCGTCGGCTTATACCTGCTCGGCGCGTCGTGGCGCCCCCTGCTGGCTCAAGTGACGGCTTTCACGGTTGCGCATTCCATCACCCTGGCTCTCGGGCTCTACGGCATCGTGGCCGTGTCTCCCGCCATTGTCGAACCGCTGATCGCTCTGTCGATCGTCTACGTGGCCGTTGAAAACATCCTGACATCAAAGCTGCATTTCTGGCGGCCGGTCGTGGTCTTCTGCTTTGGCCTCTTGCATGGCTTGGGCTTTGCCGGGGTCTTGCAGGAGATCGACTTGCCCCGCACCGATTACGTCGTCGGCCTGATTGGCTTCAATGTGGGTGTGGAGCTGGGCCAGCTGGCCGTCATCATGCTGGCATTTGCGGCCTCAGGACTGTGGTTTCGTCACAAGTCTTGGTACCGGCAGCGTATCGTCTGGCCAGCGTCGGCCGCGATTGCTTTGATCGGAGCCTTTTGGA
This sequence comes from Hyphomicrobiaceae bacterium, assembly GCA_031379035.1. Lineage (GTDB taxonomy): Bacteria > Pseudomonadota > Alphaproteobacteria > Rhizobiales > Hyphomicrobiaceae > JABFRJ01. The sequence continues at coordinate 12,305 of JANNEU010000050.1, forward strand.
CGATTGAGCGGATCTGGGTCGGGTGAGACTCAATTGGTGCCGAAACGACACACACCTAGCAAACACTGACCGCGTGACCAGCTGATGTGCATTTTTCGCAACCCATGACGACGGATTTCTGAAACCATACAGAGGTTGGAACGTATCTTTTTCACTCGGGCACAGGACCGCTTGCTTTGGGGGCGCTTGTTCAATCAGGAGGAACTCCATGGTCGAGGCCCCGGGTGCACAGGAACGAACAACGGTAGATATCAACGGGAGAAATAAGATGCGTGCACTGACACTTGGAATGGCTATCGCATTCGCGGCGGCCGGCTTTCTGATGGTCTCATCGGTCGGCGAAATGGGTGCGGCCGAAGCCAAGGCACACGTAACCAAGGGCAAGCCCGGCAAATGCGGCTCGGGCAAGTACTTCAGCAAGAAAGACAAGGGCTGCATCGCCAAGTAACGCGACGCACTGATTTGAATGCAGGGGCGTGTCCATTGTCGATGGCTGCCCTTGCATTCAGTCATCCGTCTCGCGAAGCAATGTCATTCAGCCGGATTGATCGTTGGCGTAAGGAATGCGTGTCTTGCGCCACAACGGTGCGTCCAGACCGAACGGTGCGTCCAGACTGAGAGCAATGGGCCTAGCTCTGCTACTCGGCGCAAGTCCAACGGTGGCCGCCGCCCACGAATTTTGGATCGACCCTGTTAAGTTCGTGCCGAAAGCCGGCACCACGGTTCCAATCGTCTTTCGTATTGGCCAGGACTTCAAAGGCAACTCCTACCCCTTTGTGCGCGCCTTGAGCGACCGCTTCACAGTGTTTGATGGCCGGGGCGAACGAGCAGTCAAAACCTTGGACGGCGACGATCCGGCGGCAGAAGTCGCGTTCTCAACACCCGGGCTGGCCATCATTGCGCACCAACGAAAGCCCGAAGAAGTCGTCTTTGAGACCTTCGCAAAATTCGAGGACAATCTCATCTACGAGGGACTTGAGCCCATCGTGGAGGCGCACCGCAAGTTGGGCAAACCCCTCACGGGCATTCGGGAACTGTACGCGCGCTGTGCCAAGGCTTTGGTGAGCGTCGGTGGCAATGTAAACGGCGCTGATCGCGCGGTGGGGATGCCGCTCGAACTGGTTGCCGAGAAAAATCCCTACGCGCTGACAGCAACCGATGGTTTGCCCGTGCGCCTCATGCACGACGGCAAACCCCTGGCCGAAGTCCTGGTCAAAGCCTTCAATCGTGCCGATCCGGCATCTCCGCGGCTGGCGCGGACGGATAGAGACGGCCGTGTCACAATCGACGTGTCACGCCCGGGTGAATATCTTCTCAGTGCGGTTCATATGGTTGCGCCGGCTCAAGGCGCAAAGGCGGACTGGATCAGCTTTTGGGCCAGCCTCACGTTCGCACGGCCTTAAAGATCAATCACATCCAACACGCCCGGCAGTGTCCCCAGGTGCCCTTGCATCATGGGACCGACGTCGTAGCGGCCGGGAATGTCGATCTCAAGGATGCGATTACGATCATCGAGTTCGAGGACAACGCGGATTTCGCCGCCGGTCTTGGGGCCACCAGTGGGTGGTTTAAGTTCCGATTTCAGCGCCTCAAGTGAGATCTTCTTGGATTGCAACGGCCGCCGGTCAAGAACGATCTTGAGCCCCCGTTGGATACTGGCTGCGGCTTCATCGAGCGCCTGCAGACCCTGCACCCGCAGCTTGACGTTTTCCCCATCACGCTCGGCTTCCACCGACACCAACACGGCCGTCCCTGGCTCCAGCAGATGTCCGCAGGCGTCGAGCGTGTCTGAGAAAATCACCGCTTCAAACTGCCCCGTCGCATCCGAAAACATTGCAAACGCGAACTTGTTGCCCTTAGCCGAACGCCGCTCGCGAGCGGAAACAACAATGGCTGCCACGCGCCCACCGGCCGCACCCGCCAACGCGCGGCGCTCGAACTCGGCATAAGCATGCACGCCCAGCTTGGGCAGTACGCTGGCGTAGCTGTCGAGCGGATGACCGGTGAGGAAGAAGCCGACAGCCTTGAATTCCTCATTGAGCTTGTCCATCGGCGTCCAGCCTTTGGTGGGGCGCAGGTCTATTTTGGCTGGCGCGTTGCCCCCGCCGGCAAACAGATCGGTCGTGCCGCGCGCGGTGTTCTCGGCGGTGCGGCTAGCAGTCGCCAGCAACAAGTCGACGTTGCCGTGGATCAGCGCGCGATTGTCCTCGAAGGCATCAAACGCACCGCCTGCCGCCATTGTTTCCAACCCGCGCTTGTTGAGTGCCTTGGGCGCAAAGCGCTGCGCGAAATCCGCAAGTGACAGGTAGGGACCGCTGGTCTTGCGCTCGGTCACGATGGTCTCCACCGCGCCTGCGCCGATGTTTTTCAGCGCGGCAAGCGAGTAACGGATCGCGCCCCGCTGCCCGTCCTTGAGTGGTGCCTTCGGCCACTCCACGAGGAAGTCGACATCGGACGCATTGACGCACGGGGTACGCACGGCGATGCCGCTTTTGCGCGCTTCGGCAGCGAACATGGCAAGCTTATCCGTGTTCGACATATCAAGCGTCATGGAGGCCGCCAGGAATTCCTCGCGGTAGTTCGCCTTCAGATAAGCGGTGTGATAGCTGACCAGCGCATAGGCTGCCGCATGACTCTTGTTGAAGCCATAGCCAGCGAACTTGTCGACAAGTTCGAAGATGTAGACGGCCTCGGCTTTCTTGACCCCCTTGGCGAGCGCACCCTCGACAAACTTCTTCTGCTGCGCGGCCATTTCGTTCTTGTCTTTTTTACCCATCGCGCGGCGCAGCAAATCGGCTTGTCCCAGAGTGTAGCCGCCCATCACCTGTGCGATCTGAATGACCTGCTCCTGGTAGATGATGACGCCGTAAGTCTCTTTCAGAATGCCTTCGAGCATCGGATGCAGACAGTCGACTTCTTCCTCGCCATGCTTGCGGTGGATGTAGGTCGGGATGTTGTCCATGGGACCAGGACGATAGAGCGCGACCATGGCGATGATGTCTTCGAAGCGATCGGGCTTCAGCCGTTTCAAGCTGTCGCGCATGCCGGTACTTTCCAGCTGGAACACCCCGACCGTGTCAGCCCGCGCCAGCAGCTCATAAGCGGCGATGATTTTGGGATCGTCGCCGCCGATCTCCAAGGTTGGCAGATCAATATCAATGCCGCGCCCGCGCTTGATCAGTTCGACCGCCTTTTGCAGCACTGTCAGCGTCTTTAGCCCAAGGAAGTCGAACTTCACGAGGCCGGCCGCTTCGACCATTTTCCAGTTGAACTGCGTCACCGGGAACGACGATTTCGGATCGCGGTACATCGGCACCAGCTCGTCGAGCGGACGATCACCGATCACCATGCCGGCTGCGTGCGTTGAGGCGTGGCGATAGAGCCCCTCAAGCTTGATAGAGATTTCGAGCAGATGCCGCACGGCGGGCTCGCTATCACGCTCCGCCTGCAACTTGGGTTCACCGTCGATGGCCTGCTGCAGCGTAACGGGATTGGCCGGGTTGTTCGGCACCATCTTGCAAAGCCGGTCAACCTGCCCATACGGCATCTGCAGCACGCGACCGACATCGCGCAACACCGCGCGCGCCTGCAGCTTGCCGTGTGTGATGATTTGCGCGACGCGGTCCACGCCGTATTTCTGCTGGACGTAAAGGATCGTCTCCTCGCGGCGATCCTGACAGAAGTCGATATCGAAGTCCGGCATCGAGACGCGTTCGGGGTTGAGAAAGCGCTCGAACAGCAGACCAAATCGTAATGGATCAAGATCAGTAATGGTCAGCGCCCACGCGACCACGGAGCCCGCACCCGAACCACGGCCCGGACCGACTGGAATGCCCTGTTTCTTCGACCACTGGATGAAGTCAGCAACGATAAGAAAGTAACCGGGAAACTTCATGGTGGTGATGACGTCGACTTCATAGGCAAGGCGCTTGTCGTAGTCCTCACGCGTGAAGCCAGCAGCCAAGGGCGAGACCGCAAGGCGCGCGGCAAGACCCGCTTCAGCCTGGCGTCTCAACTCGGCGGCCTCGGCTACAACGCGATCCTCAGCGCTCGCGCCGGGTGTGGTTTCGACAAAGCTCGGCAAAATCGGCTTGCGGCCCTTCGGACGGAACGCGCAGCGCTTGGCAATCTCGATGGTGTTGGCGAGCGCCTCCGGTAGATCGGCGAACAGCGTAGCCATCTCATCGGCGGATTTGAACGCGTGGTGCTTGGTGGCACGGCGGCGATCATCCTCTGTCACGTAGCGGCCACCGGCGATGCACAACAACGCGTCGTGCGCTTCATAGTCGTCCGGCTTGGCGAAATAGCACTCGTTGGTGGCGACCAGCGGGATATCATGCGCATAGGCCAGCGCGATCAGCGGCGGTTCAACCTGCGCCTCCGTTTCAAGGCCATGACGCTGCACTTCCACATAGAGCCGATCACCGAACAGTTTCTTGAGCTCTAACAGGCGCGGCATGGCTACCGCCGCCTGGCCATCGCGCAAGGGCTTGTCGATAGGACCGTCAGGACCGCCTGTCAGTACGATCAGCCCGGCGGCGTGTTTGGCGAGCTTGCTGATGGTCACATGCGGCGCGTCTCCATCACGCGCCTCGAGGTGAGCGCCGCTGACGAGCTTCATCAGGCTCATGTATCCGTCGTCGTTCATGGCGAGCAGCGCCAAGCGGCCGTCACCACCCGCTTGAATGGGTGCCGGTCCGGCCGCTTGCAAACCGGTCGGGCGCGGCATGTCCTCAAAGTCGATGGCCAACGAGACGCCGATGATGGGCTGTATGCCGGCACCGGCAAGCTTGTCGGAGAATTCCAACGCCCCGAACAGATTGTCCGTGTCGGTCAGCGCTAGCGCCGGCATGCCGAGCGTGTCGGCAAGCTTGGCCAACGTCGGGATCATCAGCGCGCCTTCGAGCAACGAATAGGCCGAGTGCACCTTGAGATGTACAAAGGCCGGCGCGGATTGCTGGCGAACGTCGGGGCGAATCGGTGAGGTCATGACCGAAACTTTAGGCCCTGAAACGCGCTGGTGCACGGGGGCGCAAAAGACTGCCTGTGGACAGGTCCGAAGTGGCACGGCACGAGCATGAACACACGCAGAACGTCCGTGATGCATGGAACATGGACACCGCGCTGATCTCAGTGCCCCGCTCCTTACCCGCGCTTCACAACGATCCCGGCCCTCTCGCGGTCCCAGAGTTGCGCGCGCGCCGTGTCGGCCATTTGTTTGAGCTTGTACTTCTCAATTTTTTCGCTGGCCGTTTTGGGCAGGGCGTCGATAAAGGCCACATAGCGCGGCACCATGTAGTAGCTCATCGTATCGGCGCAGAATGTGACGAGTTGCGCTTCGGTCAAGGTGGCACCGGACTTCTTGACGACATAGACCATCACATCGTCTTCGCTGAGATCGGACGCCACGGCGATGGCCGCCACTTCATGCACAGCTTCGTGCTTCGCAATCAGCATCTCAACCTCGTAGGCTGAGATGTTCTCACCCCTCCGGCGGATGGTTTCCTTCTTGCGATCGACAAACCAGAGATAGCCGTCGTCATCCAGGTAACCGCGATCACCCGTGTGAAACCACTGATTGCGAAACGCCGCGACTGTCGCTTCCGGCATTTTGTAGTAGCCGAGCATGCCGATCCACGGCTGCTTGGCACGCACACAAATCTCGCCGACTTGCCCCGCAGGCATCGCTTGATCGAGATCGTCCAGGATGGCCACTTCGGCAAGGTCACCCGTGTGGCCGGCGGACGCACGTTTCTCGTCGGGCTCATCTGCTTTGTAGATCGTCACTGCAAACGTCTCGGTAGCTGCAAACAGCGACGTGACTTTTACGCGGAAACGGCCTGAGTAGTCGCGGAACGCGTCTTTCGACAGCGGCACAACCATGCTTTGGCGAACGGTGTGCATACGTTCAGCGTCACAATCCGGTTGCTTCAGCAGCACACTCGCCATCGCACCGAGCGCGTTGAACTGCGTCGCTCCTGTTGCGCAGATCTCCTCCCAGAAGCGGCTCGCGGAAAAGCGAGGGGCCAGCGCCACCGCAGCATCGGCCCAGAGCGCGGCGTTGACCGAATACCAGAGCGCGTTGACGTGGAAGAGCGGCAGACAGGTGTAAAGCACATCGTCAGGCGTATAGCCGTATTGGCGCGCACAGTAGCGCCCGATGTTCTGGCCCTGCGCGTGCGGACTGACGACGCCTTTGGATGGCCCGGTGGTGCCGGAGGTATAGATGATGAAGGCAGGATCGCTGAACGCCACAGCATCAGCGGGTGGCGTGACGGCGTCTGTGGTTTCTAGCGCCTTCAAGTCGCTGACGGAGACCCCACACGGCCTGAGAGCACCCGCGTCGCCCAGCGCAAAAACGTGGCGCAGCGCCGGTACATCCGGCACCACCTCGGCCAACCGCGCCGTGAATTCGCTTTCGGTCACCAACCACGTGCTGTCCGACTGCGTAAGATAATATCGAAGCAATTCGCCTTTTGCTGCGGTGTTGAGTGGCACCGCCACCGCGCCGATCTTGCCAAGTCCCCACACGACGAACAGAAACTCTGGGCAATTGCCAAGCATCACTGCCACATGATCACCCTTGCGGATGCCGGACGCGTGGAAGCCATTGGCGTAGCGGTTCGTGATCTCGTGCATCGCGCTGTAGGAGTATGGTCGCCCATCCCAGATCAACAATGGTCGCGCACTGTTCTGCGCGGCCTTGGCAGCAAGCACGTGGCCAATGGTGCGGTGTTGAAGGGGTAAGTCCTGCATGGCGGTCTCACATCCCCCAGGTCTTCTGCGCGAATGCGGGATAAGTTGCAGCAACGAGCCGGGCGATGTCTCCGCGCAAGAGCTTAAGCGTCGCCGTATCGGGCGTTGGCGTCTCCGGGACGTGCGCGGCCGCGTCGTAGTCGAAGCCGGTCGCTGCGCGCACGTCGGCGGCACTGCCACCTGGATGGACGCTTTGCAGCGAAAACCGTCGCGCAACCCGATTGAAGGCAAAAACGCAGCGGCTGGTGACCAGGGCATGCGGACCACCGGGCCGATAGACATCAGGCGGGCTGGTGCCGGGTGCGGAAATGAAATCCACCTGACTGACGAGCGTGCGCGGCGTATGCTCCTCGCGAAATAGGATCACGCGCGGCACGACGTAATAAAGATAAGCCGAGCCGAATGAGCCGGGAAAACGCTGGCTGCTGCGTGGGTAGTGTTCGATCTCGCCCGTGCCGACGAGATTGATGTTCGCCGCACCGTCGATCTGCCCGCCGGACAGAAAGAACGCGTCGATGCGGCCCTGGCCGGCGCAATCAAACAGCTCGCGGCCACCGTCCGTGAACGGGTTCTGATCACGGCTCCCCAGGATAGACACGCGCAACCCGCCACCGGAACGTGCTTGCGCCAGCAGCGCCGCCGAACCCGGGATCGGCGATTGCGCGCCAACGGCCACATGATCGAGGCCTTCGAGCATCGGCACAATGGCTGCAATCATGATTTCTGACGGCGATACGGCCGCTGCGCGGCTCATACGGGCACGCGGGCACGGTCGAGGTGCCGGTCAAGCCATACAGCAAAGCCGTCATCGCTGCGGGCAGCAGCAGCGTAGGTCCCTAGCGCCGCCTGATCGGGTGCATAGCAATCAACCAGGCCGATGGGCGCAGCCCCCTTGGGCGCCACCGCGAGTGCCGACACGTAGAGCGATGGGATGGTGCCAGCCGCGAGAGCGGGGTCATGCAGGAAATTGCCATCGACGATGTCTTCGACAGTCACCAGCGTGGTGCGCGCGGCATGTGCCATCAACATCAACTCGCGACGGATGCCAATCCAGACATTGCCGTGCGTGTCAGCTTTGGCTGCGTGAAACAATGCCACATCAGGCTTGATGGCCGGCAGAATGACAATGGGATCGCTGCGGCCATCTTCGGCGAGCGGATTGTTGATCACCTTCCAATCAGGCCGCACGCGCAATAAATCTGAACCGATCAACCCGCGCAGGGGCATGAAGGGCACTCCCTTCTCCGATGCCATCAGTCCAGCGTGGATCGCCGGGCACGTCGCATCCCACATCTCAAGCGTGCCGCTCTTCAGCGCGGCGGTAAAGCGCGGCGCAAGGCCATGCTCGCCCAGCGTGACTGCCGCAGTCTCCACCCGCGCGACGCAGCCCGCACCGATCAGTTGATCGGCCTGAAAACCAAGCACCGGCGCGCCGACCAGATGCAGATCGCGCACGCGCGTGCGCATCAGTTCAGCCACCACGGTCATCGCACAGCCGGAGTAGTCAGGCGGCAGCACGACCTTGGCACCGGACTTGATGCGCGCGGCGAGGGTAGCAACAGACACAACGGGTGGGGTGGACATGGTGCCTCAGGGCTTAAAACGGTTGGGCAAATCGGATCGTGAGGTTAGTGCCCAAGAGGCACCGCCTGCAAGTCAGGTCACCTATGCCGTCGCCGCACTCACGCCAGCAAGGCCTCGACAAACGCGGGCACAACCTGAGTGGCGGGGCCATGGCGGGCGATGTGGAACTGGCTGCTGCCTTCGCTGGGTTCGAGATTGAGTTCGACGGTGACAGCGCCAGCCGCACGCGCGCCGGCGACGAAGCCGGCGGCTGGATAGACGTTGCCCGAGGTACCGATGGAGATGAACATCTCGGCCTCGAACAGCGCGTCCTCGATGCGCTCCATGTGATAGGGCATTTCGCCGAACCAGACGATGTCTGGGCGCACGCCGCCGGGCTTGTTACAAGCAGGGCAAATCGATGTGGACGAGAGATCCTGGTCCCAGGCGTGCTTGCCGTCGCAGGCCAAACACCAAGCGGACAACAGTTCTCCGTGCATGTGGATGAGATTTTTGGAGCCCGCCCGCTCGTGCAGCGGATCAACGTTCTGGGTGACGATCAGCACATCGGCGTCTTTGCGGAGTTTGGGCAATTCGAGTTCAAGACGCGCAAGGGCAAAGTGCGCCGCGTTTGGTTTGGCGTCCGCCACGTCGCGGCGGCGCTGGTTGTAGAAACCCTGCACTTTGCCGGGATTTCGCGTGTAAGCCTCGGGGGTCGCGACCTCGCTGACATCGTGCTTGGCCCACAGGCCGCCCTTGTCACGGAACGTGGCGATGCCGCTCTCGGCCGAGATGCCGGCACCCGTGAGGACCACGATGCGGCGGATGTCGGAGAGTTGCATCGTTAGCCCCGATAATGCGCGTACTGGCCTTTGGGCTGGTAGCGCTCCAAATAGGCTGGCACAATTGACGAGATGGACTGCGCCGGTGCCACGCCGAGCCCGGCCAGCGTACGGCCTTCGGCAGTCGCGGCCGCGCTGACGACGTTGTCAGACTGCAACATGCGGACCTGATCGACAGTGAGCGGACGCAGTCCATTTGGCAGCGGAACTGTTGCGAAGGCTGCCAGCTTGGCCAGCCAGAACGGCATCGGGAAATAGGGCTTTGCGCGGCCGGCCCAGGTCTGCGTCTTGTCGAGCAGGCCACGGAAGGTATCGATCTCAGGACCGCCGATTTCATAGACTGTACCTGGCTTGGCCTTGCCGTTGGCGGCGGCCAACAGGGCTTGCGCTAGGTCACCGACATAGACCGGTTGGAATTTAGTTTTGCCGCCGACCAGCGGCATCATGGGAGCCATGCGCGCGAGGTTCGCAAAGCGATTGAAGAACTGATCTTCCGGGCCGAACACAATAGACGGACGCAGGATCACGGCGTCCGGGAACTCTTCCAAGACAACGGCCTCGCCGGCGGCTTTAGTGCGGCCGTAGTGGCCCGCTGATTTCGGGTCAGCACCGATGGCAGACACATGAATGAAGCGCTTGACGCCGGCAGCCTTGGCCGCGCGGGCCACCGCGCGGGCGCCATCCACATGGACGGCGTCGAACGTCTGCGCGCCGCTCTTGTGCAAAATAGCCACCAGGTTGATCGCCACTTCAGCCCCTTCAAGCGAGGCCGCCACTGACGCCGGATAACGGAGGTTGGCCTGTACCGCCGCGATCTGGCCGACGCCGCCCATAGGCTGCAAATGGCCGGCAAGATCGGGCCGCCGGACCGCAGCGCGCACCCGCCAGCCGTCCCGTGCCAATGCGCGTACGGTATAACGCCCGACAAACCCGGAGCCGCCAAAGACGGTTGCGAGGTTGCCGGCCTCAGTGTGTGAAGCTGCCATGGATGCTCCCTGCGATACGGCCGGGCGGTTAGGCCACAGCGTGTGTTCTGAGCACCGTGTAGCGAGCCAGGCCGCAGCTGTGAAGGGTACCTTCTGTCACGACCGCGCAAGCGCCGTAGGTGCCAAGGGACCAGAGGCCGATGCGGCGGGCTGGACCGCGCCGCCCACCGGTGGCGTCATGACGAGGGCCGCAGCCGTCATGGCGTCGAGCCATCCATTGGCTTCGGCATAGGCCGGGTCCACGCGGAAAGCGGGGGCGGCCTGAAACCCATCCAGTTTGGCCACTGAGCATGCGAGCAGCGCCTGGAACTCGGCATAGTCAAAGTAGGCGGAATGGATCAGCTCCCGCCACGACAGAAAGTCGGTAACGACGCCACCAGTGGCCGAGCGCCCCGTCGACATGGCAACCATGCTGAGCGCATTGCGGAACTTCGCGAGCGAGGCGAACGCGGCCTGATTGGCATAGTCTGTCAGCCGGTTGGCAATCCCATCAGGCAGGAATGGCCGTCCGGTCTCCATCCAGGCCGGCCGTGGGGCGACACCCAGGGCGATCTCGGTGCCGGTGTCGTTGCCGTAGAGTTCGCGCTTGACCTCAGACAAGGTTGTCCGATTGAGGATCGCGGCCAACAAGCTGCTGAGCAGACGGGCGATCCACCCGATGATGACCATTGCCAGCAACGCCATCAGCACCGAAATGACGGGAACCAACACCATCGGCAGCGCGGCACGCACGTAGCCGGTGTAAATGCCAAACCGGGTGTCATCGTTGATAACGGCGCTGGTCACGTCATCGGTCACCGCGTGATAGAGCAGCTTGCTGTTGATGCCAAAGTCGCGCCCACGGCCGCATAACAGGCCGTCGTCACAGGGCTTGCCTTTGCGAACGAAGAACTCCTGCTTGAAGCGAAGCGCGCGCTCGATGGCCACGATGTCAGGATACTTGCGCTTGAGCTCCTCGCGCATTTTGCGAACATCGGTCCACTCGATGCCAACGGTCTGTGTATCGGCCGGTGTATTGGCCGGGATGGCAGCGCGGGCGGCACCACGCACCTGCTGGCGCTGGTCATCGAACTCCTTCTCGACAGCGGCATACTTGTCGACCTGGTAGACGGCTGTTTTGAGCACATTTGCGACACCCACCATCAGCGATGGCGTGCCAAGGAGCACCAGATAGGCAATCGGCAATGCAAAGACAGCGATCAGCGTCAGCCGTTGAGCCGCAAAACTTGGATCGAAGAACCGGATCTTAGCCCCCGCAATCGCTTGCAGGCCTTGCACGGCTTCGTCACTGGCATGGCAGAACGATTGCCAGCGCGGGCCGAACACGCGGCGCGCCCGCTCAATCGTCGCCTTGCGGTAGAAGAACAACATCTGCCGGTCCATCAACCGGAACACGATGGTGAAGAACAGCGCTGGCACACTTGAGAGCAAGGCTGCGAGCAACGCCCGCTTGGCGACACCTTGCCGGCTGTTGTCGACTTGGCTGCCATCGGAGGGCAGCGAGATGCCCGGCGTACCGTCAAGAATTTGCCCGGCAATGTAAAAGAGGAACATCATCAGCAGCATCATCGACGCGACGAGCACGACCCGCTGGATGAGATTGAGCCGGTCGATCAACCGGGGCATACGCCGCATCTCAATGAACGGCGTGCCGACGGTAATCCACTGCTTAAGGCCGGTCAGCGGCAGTTTGCGCGACGCAGCCATCAGCATCGCCGTCGCAACGACCGAACCGCCATGGCTGTGGCCAACGACGCAATACTTTTCGCTTTGTCCTTCAAGCACCATCATGCGCTGCAGTAGTTCGGCCGCCGCCGCGCGCCGGTCGCGCTCGCTGTTGTATCCGTTCCAGATAAAACGCTCGAATTTGACGGGCTCGGCCGGGCTCATCCCCGCACCTTGCGCCGGCGCGCTTTGCAGGCTGGCAAGCATTACCTGTTCGAAGGTGCTGCCCGGATGCCACCACAAGTTCTCTTCGATGACCGAACCGTCGGGCCGTGGTCCTTCGTTGATATGCGCAAACGTGCCGTGAACCCCGATGATGGTGGCCATCTATTCCGCCCCGCTGAGCTGCCTGAGATCTGATGAAACAGTTTCCCGGCACGACTGTGGCAGTAAGCCGCCACCCTTTCGTCCGCAAGCGGGTCTGCGTGATTCCACCTGTTCATAGTTCTGATGTCCCCGTTTGCGACGGTGACTGCATCGGGCAAACTAGAGAGGAACGATTCGCTGGTGGCATTCATTCGGGTGCCCGCCTTTTGGGACTTTTCGCGTGTTTTTTGTTGTACTCGCACTGACGTTGCTGACCGTCGCTATCGCCACGCTGCATCTCGCACCGCGAATGGCGCAGGGGCGGATTGTGTTCGGCGTGCAGCCCGACCAGCCGTCAGGCTTTGGCTATCGGATGTCGTGGCTGGCAATCCGCACTCGTGACACGGGAGCGGTGATCGAGGCGCTACGGCTGCAAGATCCTCAGGCAGCGAACTGGTCCACCGGGCTTGGCAGCATTTATCACCGGGAAATGGGTGAGGCGCACGTGTTTGTCTCGCCGCCCGTCAATGGTTGGACCTTGGTGGCTGGCCTGCCGCTGCCCGCACCAGCGAGCCGCCGCTTCGTCGACAAATGCACGCCGCTGATGATCGAGCTTGGCGCGCATTTCGTGGAGGCGCAGTTCTTTTCCTCCATGCCGTCGATCGATTATTTCGCATGGGCACGCATGATCGAGGGCCGCGTTGTGCGGGCCTTTGCCATTGGCGACGAGGGCGTGATCTGGAACAAGGGCCGCCCCACCAAAGAAGAAAAGGCCATGGGCCTCAAGCTGTTTGAGTTCCGCGGCGTACGTGGCCGCCGTGGTGACGTGGGCGGCGAGATGGTCCTCTACCCCACAGAGGACCACTTGATGGAACTGGCGGCCAAATGGAGCCTGGACCCAACCCTACTCGCCAAGGCTGAACTGGCGCCCGGGCTGGGTGTCGTCGCGCGCGCGCCGCTCGACTGGCGTCCCGTGCGAATCCGCAAGGCGGCATAAGCGA